>DATNRC010000395.1:0-3685 GCA_036703705.1 Candidatus Obscuribacterales bacterium | reverse complement strand
CGTGCCGAGGCTTTTTTCCGCCTTGCCGAATATGAAAGAGCTCTCGACGATCTCGATCTTCTTGTGAGAGCAGAGCCTGACAGACCGGAGGCTTTCTGGAAGCGCGCGCTTACGCTGGAAAAGACCCGTCATTATCTGGATGCCGTCAAAGACTTCACAAGAATGATTGAACTCGACGCCAATGTTTATGAGGCTTACATGCATAGAGCCGATTGTCTCGATAAGCTGGGCAAGGGTGATCTTGCGCAACAGGACCGGGAGATGGCCAAGAAATACAAAACAGAAGGCGGCACCGCCGCTGGCACCAGAAAAGCGGCAACAAAAGCAGCCAAGACCGAGCCGGAAGAGAAACTAAAATCATCAACGGCCGCCGATCGATTGAAAGCGGCAAAGGGTGCGGAGAAAAATCAGGATAAGGCGAGCCAGCCGAATGAAGAATCGAAAAAGGCCGAGCCCGCAGGGTCGGATAAGAAAGTCTAGAGCAATGATGTTTTAGATGGAGAATGGCTGCCTGCCATCCAATTCCTTGCATTGGGCATTAAGCATCGCAAATGCTATGGTTTATAGTAAACACGATCCAGAATCAAAAGGCGCTGTGAGGACACCATATGTGGTGCCCTCACTAAAAGCGAGAAAGCATTTGCGCTCCTTCTCGAATCAGAGGCGCTAGGAGAGCGCTGTTGGCGGCTGGTAAGCAAACGGTTCGGCGCCTCCGCGCTCATTCTGCCATTCTCGGACAAGAGTGTCTTGCTGGCGGCGAAAGGCCGCAACCCTGCCGTGCCAGCAGAATATGACGAAGTACAGCACTCCCTGCCTGCTGCCTAAGACACCAACCAGAGAGCTGACTCCGCTATCGGTTCGGCCAAGCGTTCCTGTTTTGCCGACTACGCTGCCGCGCTCGCCAGGTGAGGTAAATCTTTTAGCCAGCGTTCCCTGATCGATTCCGGCTACAGGAAGGATGTCCTGCAAATTATATCCGCTTGCCTTGAGCTCCGCTCTGAGAGCCACAATCACGTCCATCATCGCCCGCGGCGTGACGCGGCTTCGTCCCAGACCGCTCGTGGAAGAAAGGCGAATCTCCCGAGCGTCAATGCCGAGCCGTTGCTTCACAATCTCAGCCAGGGCTGCCGGTCCGCCCAGGATTCTTCCCAGGCGCTCGGCAAGTCCGTTTACAGAATAGCTGAGCATGAATTTGAGCGTTTCTCTTAGCGGCTCGGAATTCTGCTCAAAAAGCATGTTTGCCGACTGCGGCGGCAGGCCGATACGGACGCGACCTTTAATGCTGATGCCTGGAGCGTCTTTCCGGCCCTTGAGCGCACGGATGAGATTGCCCGCAGAAACGAAGGCATTGTCGCTCCAGCCAAAAGAAAATGCAGGAGAAACAACCAGATCGCCATTCACCTTCCTGAGACCCAGACGTTCGAGGTTGTCCTTGAGCATTGCCACATCGGAATAAGAAAAGTCCGGATCATCACTCTCGATGTAGAGATTGCCGGCAAGCTGTCCGGATTGAGACAAATTGCCGTCAATAAACACTCTGGTGCTGAATTTTCGCTCTATGCCCAGCCGGCAGATGATACCGTAGGCGGTGATCACCTTCACGGCCGAGGCAGGATTGAAGGGCTGATCGCCTTCCTGCTCCAGTACTGTATTGCCTGCTTCATCGAGGACCAGTATTCCGACCTCGGCTCGAGAGCGCAAGATTCTCTTCTTGCCTTTGCGCCTCAGCGCCTGCCGTTTGTTCCCTTTCTTGCTAATCGCGCGCTTGTGTCGAGCGTTTTGCGGGGAGGCGACGGCGCCCATGCTGTTGCTTGGCAAAGACATGGCCGGCAAGGGGAAAAGAAGCAGCACAGCAAAAAGCGCTGCCAGTCGAATGCAATGTTCTTTGCGCATAGTAGACTCCTGAGTTCGGTGCTCGCCGTCAAAGCTCGACAGCGAGGCAAAGTGCTCCGACCGACAACGATCGAAGAAGCCAGCAGTCATGAAGACCTCCCAAAGCGGCTTTCACCGCCATCAGGCAACAGTCGCCTGGACTGTGAGAGGAAATTTTGGGGAAATTCAAGGCTCGAGCACTGAAATGCTCTCAGAAAAGCTGCACATCGTTGAGAAAGGACGGGCTTCCCTTAAGGCGGGCCTTTGATGGTTGAGACTTCAGGACACTGCATGACTATGCCTCAAACCTAGGCTTTCCTCCAGGAAAAGACAATACACATAGGCCCTTTCTCGCCGATGCTTTTCGCCGCACGCTTTGCCAGTGGACTGAAACGAAGCACGAAGCTGCATATGGACTTAATGCCATTGCGATAATTGGCCTGCTTGATGGTGCCGGTATCCATCGGCAACAGAATTTCCAGTAATTTTTCTCTCTATTCGGGTGTGAAACGGTTGACGCCTTGCCTGGGCGAACGAGATGATTTGCTCATAGGTGAACCTCCTCTGTGAGCGGTTTTAATATTTGCAAGCAGAAAACCTACCAGGTCTTCCGCCTGGTCAGAGGGGGTCACCTACAAAGATCAACGAAATTTGGGACAGTCTCTGGGCGCGCCTGCAGCCGAAGTTTCTACTAGGGTATATCATAAGTAAAAAGGAAAAAAGACAAGGAGCCGAAACGGGCTTATTCTGCCAGTTCGGCTCCCTGCCGGCCGCTTACGTTCTGTCAACCAGCCGGATTAGCGGTCCATCTCCCGCTTCAACGCCCGGCGCCGCGTCTCGAGAGCCTGCCACTTGTCCCTCAGACCGGCTTCGCTGTAGAAGCGGAGCAAGGTCTCCATGATGGGGATGATGGCATGGCTTTCCTCGCCGACCATCCGGACGCCAAACGTGTACGCCCGTTCCGCCTCGGCGACTGCCTCGGCGGTCTGTCCTTGCTCGGCCAGCAACCGCGCCAGGTGATTGCTCACGCTGTAGGCGCGCGCGAGCTGATCGAGCTTGAGGAAGATGTCCAGCGCCTTGCGCAGCTGGGTCATCGCCTGTGCCCGAGCGCTCATCTTTTCCTGGCTGTCGGCGAGCATCAAACGCACTTCCGCTTCGTAGAGCGTGCCGTTCTTGCCCTCGTCCGCGACTTCGGCAAGAAGCTCGACGATGATGTCCCAGGCTTCCGCGTGCTTGTCCTGCTTGCGCAGGTTTTGCGCGTAGTCGTAGTACGCCTCTGTGAGTGCGGGCAGAACGGGACTCGCGCTCTTGCGCCGGATGACCAAGATCTCTTCGAGGTACTGCTGAGCCTCCTCGTGCCTGTTGAGCTCAGTCAGTCGGGCCACCAGGGGGCGAAGCACGTGAATCATCACCGGCGCATGCGAGCCGACATGAGATTTGAGCGCCGCCGCCGCGTTGGTCAGGTCCAGCACTTCCAGTTCACGATTCTGAATCGACATAAATCCTCTTCCGCCAGAGCCGTTGGATTGAGGCCTGGCAAATTTTGCAGGACGCCGGCAAATGAGGCTCCTTCCCCACGAGCGGCGCCTTGCCTTGTTGTTGGAGGATTCCGCTGCCAGAGAACATCGCAATTCCTAGGAGGCGAACTGTTCAGCGGACTCTTTACCGGACTTGTTCTTGCGCACAGCTCCTTTACGGCCTTTGCGACTTTCTCGATGGCGCCGGCATGCCATCAACGTTGGTGACACAGCGAAAGCCGCGGCTGGGGGTTGCCCCCCAGCCGCGGCTCGTTGAGACGCGAGCCTACCGGCGG
>DATNRC010000394.1:0-2749 GCA_036703705.1 Candidatus Obscuribacterales bacterium | reverse complement strand
CCGCCATATCTCGTGATGGAGTACATCGAGGGCCGCTCGCTCGCAGAGATCATTTTCGAAGACGGTCCTCTGGAGCTCGATCGCGCTATTGCTGTTCTCATTCAAGTTTGCCAGGCCCTGAAGCACGCGCACGATCGCGGCGTCATTCACCGAGATTTGAAGCCGGGCAACATCCTTTTGCAGAAGGCAAGCGACGGTACGGATGTAGTCAAAATCGTCGACTTCGGCATCGCCAAGGTAAACATAGACGACAGCGATTCTTTTCAGAATTTCACGCGCACGGGGGAAATTCTCGGCAGTCCGCTTTATATGAGCCCGGAGCAATGCACCGGACAGAAGTTGGACCGGCGCACGGACATTTATTCGCTTGGCTGTGTCTTGTATGCAATGCTCACGGGACGTCCGCCTTTTCAAGGCGAAACGACCTTTCAGACAATCGAGATGCATCTGCACGAGCAACCTGTCGCCATAAGCGCGCGCAGGCAAGACCTGCCGCACGCCATCGAGCTGGACAACATTCTTTTCAAGGCGATGGCCAAAGATCCAGAGCAGCGTTATCAATCATTTGAAGAATTCGAGCAGGCGCTCAAGCAAATCGGGCATATTGAGGGTTTCGGCGGGCTCGACCTTTTCCTTACCATCGTTGATTCGATTCGCCGCCGGGCTGCAGCCCAGAAACATCGCGGGATTCCCGTGAACATCGTGCTTCTTTACCTCGCCCTTGTCGGCGGCGTAGCCGTGATGGCTATGTGGCAGGCATACGATCGCATTTTGTCCGAAGAGAGCATGAGGCGCTGGCCTGAGATGGACAGGCAGGGGCAAATTGCCTTCGATAACGGCAATTACAGTCAGGCGCGCCGCCTATTCAACACGGCTTTGAAGCAAGCGAAACGCTCTGAAAATCAAACGCGCATAAATTCATCCCTGGAAGAGCTTGTCGATCTCCATCGTGTTTTGGGCGATGAGGCGCGGGTTGCCGAGCTGGAAAGCCAGCTCAGACCGACGCAAGAGGAATTGAGCGCAGGGCTGAAAACGATGAGCATTCTCGCCGAAGCCAACTCGCGCCTGGAGAAGATCAGGGCGGACAGCAAGCGTCTTTCCGGCGTCACGTCGGAGAAAGAAAGACAGGCGCTGCTCGCTCAGATCGGGCGCGGATATTCTGCGCTAATAGGCGATTGCCGTCACGTTCTGGTACGCAAGCAAAACTTTCAGACGCTTTCGATTGCTTCAGGCACAATGGGCAAAAAATGTCTTGACATTTTGCTCGCCGCCAAGGGAACGGCAGAAAAGATCTACGGTCCCGATCATACGATTCTGGGAAGGATTTTACACAATCTCGCCATGGCCTACATGTCCATCGGCGATCCGGAAATGGCTGTTGAAACGTTTCGCAAGGCTGACAAAATCTTAGGTCGAACGGGCGCCATTCCACCTCTGGAAATGGCGGATTACCTTGATGACGAGGCGCTTTTTTACAATTTGCACGCTGATTTTCAACAAGCGGTCGATGTGTTGCAGCGCGAACTAAAGCTGGCAGGCGGCGTTGAGTCTGATTCTCCTACCGCAGGGATTATCTGCAACGAACTTGCTGCCATGTACCACCGGCTTCATGATGCTGAAAATGCCCGCTACTATGCCGACGAAGCCTTGAGAATTCTGGAAAAGTCACAAGATCAGCAATTGGACCGCACACGAGCATGGCTGCACTTGTTCAAAGGCGAGTTCACTGACTGCGTTGCCGCAGCACAGCGTGCGTTAGACAGGCTGGAAAGCGAGGAAGTCAAAGATTACTGGGACTTGAGCGAAGTGCTTGCACTGCTTGCAGATGCCTATTTGTACAGTGATGAAACGAAGAGCGTACAGAAGGCAGAACCTTTGGTGAAAAGAGTCATTGCCATAAGCGTGCGAACCAATGAGCCTTTCAGCCAATTGCGCCGGACGATTATGCTTGCTCGCGTCTATGGCAAGCTCAACAAAGCAAACGAACAGATTGCCACTTATGAAAGGGCTATCCCCATGGCCGAGAGACTATACGGCAAAGCAAGTGAGGGCTTGTCGCAGATATTGATTGAGGCGGGTGATGCCAAGCTCGGGCAAGGGCATTATGAAGAAGCCAGAGCAGACTTTGCAAGAATCATCAAGATGTGCGAGGACAATGAGCATTTGTCGCGCAAAAAACTGAAGGCAGCATATGAAGGTATGGCCAAAGTCGAGCAAAGGGCGAACGACTTGAACGAAGCCGAGAAATGGAAAAAGAAAGCTGAAGCGTTGCAGGTCTAGCGAAACTGGTTACAACGGGTCGTCATAAGATCCTGTCACCTTCAGTGTTCCAATCGCTACTGCTACCATGATGAAAAACCACAAAACCCAGACTAATCCCTTGTCCATGGCAAAGAGATTCCAGAAATGGAAAAACCAATTGACCGGCGGGTAGTAGTGCTCCGGGTTTTGAAACACGATGCCGTGAGGCTCTTGCAGCGGCCAGAGGAGATAACCGACAAAAATTGCCGGAAGAAGGGAGAGGAAGAATTTGACCCAGCCACCAAATCCGCTACCATCTTTTCGGGGCGCCGGTTGCGGCTGAATAACGGGTGCCGTGGCGGCTGCAGGCGGGGCGGCAGGAGGCGCAGCCTTTTTCTTCTTTGATTTCGGCGCAGGGGCTTTTTCATTGACCAAAGTGTAAGATCCACTCTCGCCGGTTTCACCATCATCCCTATCGGGTGTCGCCACTAACTTCGGCGCTGCGTCT
>DATNRC010000393.1:0-8380 GCA_036703705.1 Candidatus Obscuribacterales bacterium | reverse complement strand
GAAGAGCTTCTCGCCCTTGCGGCGATAACTCAGGATAAAAAGATCCTGGCGGTCGTGCTGGTTCATTCGCACGCCGAACGCCTTCGATGTTCCCGAAGTCGGTATTTGAGACCATGACTCGTTGAAAAGCGCAGTGATTTTGAAAGTGTCTTTCTCGCTGGCAAGAAACTCGAGTTTGCCGAGGTAATTAAGCTCGGCTCTGGCGTTGCGGCGAAATGCTTTGACCGGCGGCGTCAACCCCAGGGACGTGCCTATTGTGGCGCCGGCTGCTTCGTATCTGATCTTGTGAAGAAATTTCCTGGGGTCCTGGCTGAGTGCCCCGCTGGCATAAAAGTTGATTGTGCCTGCCAGCGGGCCGCCGATCTGCCCACCGATATTGAGTGTCGGCTTCGGCTTGATCGGCAGCGACTTCATTCTCACGACAGCTCCCAGCGGACCGCCGCCATCACTGGCCTGGTAGCCACCGATGTCGACCTGCATCGACTGCAGCGACCTCGGACTGGCAAATTGCGACTGCTGCAGGACGCCCGCTGCCTCCGGGATGACAACACCGTCCATTTCATAATTGATGGCGTTGTGCTCACCGCGAACGATGATGTTTCCGTAGCTGTCGGGCATCACGCCGGGAGTGCTTGTAATGAGGTCTTTGAGCTGATTGCCGGAGCGGTACTGGTTGACGATGGTGTGATCTATGTTCGTGGTGCTACCAATGCGGTGTGGATGGATCAGGGTGCGCTTGCCAGTGATGCGCAGCACATCGACTGCTTCGACTTCTTCCAGGGTAATCTTGAGCGCCTTTGTCTCACCGGCGGCCAGCGTGATTTTGCGGGATTCGGCGAGCATGTCTTGGGCCGAAATGGTGATGTTCCACTCGCCGGCTTCCAGACCGGACAATGAGAACGTGCCATCAGGGCCGGTGCTGGTTTCGACTCGCTTGTGCTCGGCTCTTTCCGGAATCGCAACAATGTGCGCTTTTTCGACGGGTTTCTCGGTGGTGAAATTGATAACGCTTCCTATTATGGCGGCGGTACCGGTGGTTGCTTTGGCGTTTTCTGCCTGCGCTACAGACGCATCAGATTGCGCGATGACTATCTTGCCGTTGGCAGGCTGGGTCGCCCTGCTCGTAGCCGGTGCCAGCGAAATCGGTTCCAGCTGCCCGCCATCGGCCGCTCGCGCGGCGCTGGCCGCAAGGATCATCGCCAGGCACACAGCAGCCAGAGTGTGCGCTGTTCGCCCTGCAATTCCCAGGGTTCCAACCGATGCATTGGCCCTGGCTGCAAAACCAGGGCGCTTGCTGCGTTCCATTGTCCCGAATGGGCGGAGCGACACGCTGCCCTCCATTGCCGGGGAGCGTAATGACTGCAGGGCTTTCAAGCCAGTGAATCGGTAAGCCATAGGACTGAAGCATTGGTAAGGACGGTGGCTGGGCCTTGCCCAGTCGTTCCGAATTATGCATTGCCGGGGGCATTTTGTAAATGGAAATCATTTCCATTTTTGCACAACAGTCCTTGACTACCAGCGGGGAGCAACCTGTGGCGGGATCCTATGCCGAGTCCCCTTTGCCTTCCGTCGCCTCGCGCACATAGCGGGTCAGGATGTGCCTGATCAGTGGCTGGTACCCCAGTCCTTCCTGCCTGGCCAGTATCTTGAGCTTTTCAACAAGGTCCTTTTGCAGACGAACAGTGACTGGCTGCAACCCCAGCGACTCTTCAATTTCTTTGCTTTTTGCCGGTGAGACTCGCCGCACGAATTCCTCGGAGGCCCCGAGCTGGCCGGATTCCCACAATTCGCTGTCGTCAGATTGTCTGCGCGTACTTGTCATAGATTCGCTCCTCATCCGCACTGGGCTCAAACGCGGTCTTTAACTCGTAGACCTGTCCTGGTTGCTCAATGAAAACCACCTTCAATACCCGCCCCCGGTCAGTACGCGAGATGAACCACCTGGTAGGCGGCTCGGTGAGGTGGTCAGTGCGCGTATCTTCCAAGAACCCTTTCGTTCGGTTAAGGAAACACTCTTCCACCTCTTCGATACTCACCTGGTGCTTTCTCCGGAGCTTTTCTCGGACTTTGAGACTGCTGAACAGGCGCATTGCCCATCTCCTATTGTACTTTCTTTGTATGTACAATCGATGGCCGTCAATCCGATTTCAGAGACAACGAAAGCCACTGCCCGAGTCTGGACATGCGGCACCGACTGGTTTCGGCTTGCAACAGGACTTACAACCTGTAAAACGCGCGTTCGGGCGTGAAAGTTCAATGCCAGCGGATTAAATCTGTTCGCACAACAGGGGCGGACTACCGCCGCCCTTCCGAGTGGCGGCAGTTGCGGCACAGCCCGAAGATTTCCAGGACGTGGGCGCGGATTTCGAATCCGTACTTCTTCGTGACCGCCTCGTCGAAGTCCTCGACCAGGCACTGATCAAGGTGGACGCTCGACTTACAGCGATCACACACGAGGTGGTGATGGTGCTCGCCAGGCTTCACAACCTCGTAGCGCTTCTCGCCGTCCCCTAGGTCCACCTGCTGGACGAGCCCGAGCTCGACAAGGGAATCGAGGGAGCGGTACACGGTGGTGAGCCCGGGCGCATCCTCCAGATCCAGACGCATGCGACCGTGGATGTCCTGCGCGCTGGCGAGGTCTTCGGACTGCTCCAGGATCTCCAGGACTCTCTGGCAGCCTTTCGTGAGTTTTACGCCCTTTCCAGCCTTCGTGACAGCTTTCTTGTCCGCGCTCATTCGACTTCGAACTCTATCTTGACCCGCCGGGTGGACTGGACCGGCTTTCCGTTAAGCATAGCAGGGCGAAACTTCCAGCGTCTTAACGTCGATAGAGCTATGTCGTCGACTTCCTCGGAGCCTGAGGAGGAGAGCAGCTTGACGGAGGTCTTACCGTCGGGACCGATGTTGAAGCGGGCGATGCAGCAGGACTTGAAGCACTGTTCGTGCAGCTCGGGCGGGATGACCGGCTGCGGCGCCACCAGCACTTCGGCATCCATGAACTGCGAGGCTTCCGCCACGCCCAGCTGGAAGGTCTGGGCCCCAGCCGCCGTAGCAACGAGGCTCAGACAAAAAACCAGGAAGCCCACCGCAAGCTTCATTATTCCACCCGTTATGGGAACCGTTTCCATTTTCACATAGAGCCCGGCGACCAGTCAACCGCGCAGGGGTAAACATTTTTAGGCCAGGTCCTCGGCTCGGCTGGTCCGACATGCACGATCCCAGAAGCAAGAGCAGGGAGCAGCGCTGATCGAGTATGTGCGGGGACTGATGCAGGCGCTCGGGAAACACAAGCAACGCTCGATCTCGCCGTCAACAGCAAGGTGTTCAAGATGCGGTCAACCTGGCTACAAACTCGGAATGCTGAGCTGTCCGTAAGCCGCGCTCGAGTGTGTTCTTGATCAATTCATCGTCTGACTCCAGCAATCCCTTTTCATGAATCCACAACCCAGGAAAGACTTTTGACTGAAAGACGCCATTCTTATCAGCTATCAACTCAGCACCGCTGCGCAGGTCAAACCAATATATCTTCTTGGGCCGGAGACAGACGACTATGTATTCGACGACACCAGCCAGGGCATAGCGCTCCTTTTTCATGTGCAGATCGATTGCCCGACTCGAATAGGCGATTTCTGCCACCAGTTCAGGTGCGCCCTTGATAAATCCGTCGCGTGTTGTATATGAGGCTCCGCCACGCTCCTGCGCGACTCTGAGCATGAGATCAGGCTCGACTTCGTCCTCGTCGCTCAAGATGAGCGTAGCACCGGCCGCGACCTTGGTGCCGCGTGTAGCCATAGAATACGATTTCAACAAGTAACCCAGGTCAATCTGGCCAGTGCCGTGCCAAACGCTGACTGGCGACGGCTCAAAGACAATTCCGCCGATTAATTCAGCATGGTAGTCCGACGGCATCTGGCAATAAATGCGATGAAAGAGCTTTTGCCCCATGTGATCGCCGTTATACAGTCTCGCCCTCCGCGGTTCTTCAACTCGTTTATGAGCTGTCGCCATAAGCCATCCTCCAGCTCGGGGATTAAGACCATCCTAGCATACATCCGTATGGGCATCAAAGGATCAATGCCACTCGCATGGGGCGGCCGCCGCGTATATTGCGTGTCGGCCACAGATGGGTCAGCGAATCTGCTCACCAGGTGTCGAAGCATTGCATTCGACCGTTTAAGGGAAATGGGCTACGAGGAAGATGGGCAGCACATGTCCATGGAAGGGGTGCTGGTACAGTTCCTGGTCCCCCGTCCGCGCTGGTAGAAGAAACCTTGGAAACTGCCGTTGATAAAGAGGTAGGGGGCGTCAAAACCCGGGTGTTTCAGTACTAACATTTGCTGGCAGTCATGACTCAGACCAACCGATCCAAGGACAGGGCTAGGATTTGCGCCGCCATAGAGTCCGTCCCACCAGACGAAACCAAGCTGAAAGGCGTCCCGGGTCGGCACAAGCTCCTTGACAGCTGGCGTCCAATAACATCATGAACGAAGATCGACTAATCGTTACCCTCGACGGACAGTTCCGCCAAAAGGCTGAACGCAGGCAGGAAGTGGCCAAGCTTCCGATTGAAGAAAAACTGCGGAGGCTGATTACGCTTCAGACTTGGAATTACATGGTCGGGCGGCAGGCCGGTCGGGCGGCACGCCGGTCGGGAGCCCCCGCAAGCCCTGGGGATTCCGTACACGCGAAGTCAGGCGATAGAGTTCTGCCAGAACTCGGCGATTGAAGAGTTGGCGTAACATTGGACGTGGACGCCGTACGGCCGGACCAGCTGGTCAACGCCACCGTAGGCTACCTTGGCAGCGCTCGCCCGGCGGGTGTTAAACTAGGGCACAGCTTGAAGGGCGGTTAGCTCAATGGTGGAGCACTTCGTTTACACCGAAGGGGATGGGGGTTCGAATCCCTCACCGCCCAAGGGTTTTGAGGATCGAGGTTCTGGCGGTGCCCCTTCGGTGCCCCCGAACTTTTTAATTTGGTGGCACTGGAAAAGCTTGCGGGACGCGGCTTTCCAGACGCGGAGCATCTCGTTGAAAAAATTTGGTCTGAGGCTGGAAATGCTTGGCGCGCAATCATTTCCAGCTGCCCGATGTACTCACCAACATGAAGGGTATGTCACTAACAGGTGTGCATATTGAATGCAGCATCATATGGTTCACTATTTAAAGGGCGGGCGTGATTCATCATGACATGGCCGCACAAGTTGCACCTTTACGAGAATGAGAGCGGGTCCAAATGGCAATTCGTAATCCGGAAACGAAACAACTGAAGACACTGAAACAACTGTGTGTTCCTCGCAGAAGTGTTTTTGACAGAGCGCGCAGAGACGTTGTGTTAGATCTTACGGACCTGCTGGAAGACAAGATCGATGCCACCAGTTTCTTCGAAGAAAACTATCTCACGGATGGCATGAAGCGCCTACTCAGGGAAGCCTTTCGACGGTTTGAAGCAAAGTCGCCGCAAGGTGTTTTCGTGCTGACCCAGGCCATGGGCGGTGGAAAGACGCACAATATGGTAGCGCTTGGTTTGCTTGCCAAACATCCCGAAGTTCGCCAAGCCGTTATGGGCGACATGTATGAGAGCAAGACACTCGGCAAAGTAAGAGTCGTTGCATTTACTGGACGTGAGAGCGATGCTCCCTATGGTATTTGGGGAGCAATTGCTGAACAGCTCGGAAAAAAGGAACTCTTCAAAGACTACTATTCGCCCTTATCCGCACCGGGACAATCCGCATGGGTGAACCTGCTCAAAGGAGAGCCCGTCTTGATTCTCCTTGATGAGCTGCCACCATACTTTGAGGATGCAAAATCAAAACCAATTGGCAATTCTGATCTTTCAAGAGTTACAACCACGGCGCTTTCAAATTTGCTCGTAGCCGTTGGCAAGGATGAGCTGTCAAATGTCTGTGTAGTCATCTCAGACCTCAAAGCTACGTATGAAGGTGGTAGCCAGGCAATCACCAAGGCGCTCGAAGATCTGAAGGCAGAAGTTGGGCGTGGTGCTATGACACTGGAACCAGTTGGTATGAATACCGACGAGATCTACCACATCCTGCGCAAGCGACTTTTCGAGAACCTACCGGACGAGAATGCCGTTTGGGAAATAGCGAGAGCTTACGCTCAGGCAGTTCGGGACGCCAAACAAATGGATATTACGAACGCTTCCCCAGAGAAGTTTGCGTCACAACTCAAAGAGTCATATCCGTTTCACTTCTCAATCCGGGACTTATACGCGCGCTTTCGCGAAAATCCAGGGTTCCAACAAACACGCGGACTGATCCGCCTAATGCGTGTGGTGACATCACGATTGTTTGATCCAGCGGGGGGCAAAGCCGACAAGACGTACCTCGTTCACCCCTACGACTTGGATCTGAACGACCGGGAGACTCTCGCAGAGATAACTCAAATCAACCCTTCGCTCGATAACGCCATCAGTCATGACATTGCGTCGAACGGTCAAGCGATCGCTGAAATCATAGATGCAAACCTTGGTGGCACTGATGCACAAGATTCCGCTAAATTGTTGCTCGTCGCATCTCTCGCAAATATTCCTGATGCTGTTGTGGGATTGTCAATTTCAGAGATAGTTTCCTACCTGTGCTCACCGGAAAGAGATGTATCGAAACTTCCCAAAGACATACTCGGTGTTCTTTCAACTAAGGCTTGGTACTTACACTCAAGCCGGGACGGCAAACTCTATTTCAAGAATGTACAAAATCTCGTTGCAAAGCTAAAGACCACCGCAGAATCGTATAATCGTGAGTCCTGTCTAAAAGAGCTGCGCACTTTTCTTGAATCAATCTTTCAACCAACGCTAAAAGATTGCTATCAAGACATCTCCGCGCTTCCCGCAGTTGACGAAATTCAAATCAAGCCTGACCGGGTCAGCCTAATCATCTCCGAACCTAACTTAGGTGGTGGCTTGTCGCCAGCACTGCAAAAGTTTTACGACGATCTCGATTGCAAAAACAGAGTTCTTTTTCTAACAGGTGCTCGCGGAACACTGGAAGTACTACTCGAAACCGCTTCCGAACTTAAGGCAATCACCCACATACTTAAGGAGATGGACGCTGAGAAGGTCAGTGATAACGATCCACAAAGAATAGCCGCAACCAACATGCACGATAGCATTCGGTTGCGACTCCTAAGCGCTGCCCGCGAAACATTCACGACGTTGTTCTATCCCCATGGCGACGGCCTTATGACTGCAGACTTTGTCATGACGTTTACAGATAACAGCTACAAAGGGGAAAAGCAAATCCGCGAAACACTGAAGGCCAAACAAAAGTTTACCGATGATGTTTCAAGTGATTCATTCAGAAAGAAATGCGAAGAACGGCTCTTTACGCAGAAAGTCATGCCTTGGACTGAAATCAAAAAGCGAGCTGCCATGAATACTCGCTGGCAATGGCATAGAACAGATGCTCTGGATTTGCTCAAAGACGACTTAGTCTCGAAGGATCAATGGCGAGAAAACGATGGTTATGTTGAAAAGCCGCCATTTCCAAAACCACAGACGAGCGTCCTCTATCAGGAAATGCATCGGGATGATGATACCGGATTGACGACATTGAAATTGTCACCCGTGTACGGCGATACCATTTACTACGAAATCGGCAAAGGTGTCACCACTGGTTCGCAGAAGGTCGCCGATCCGCGACATTTCCAAACGAGCGAATTAGAAGTCTCCTTCCTGTGTCTGGATTCTACCGGAGAACATCAGACGGGTGAGCCCGTTCTCTGGCGCAACAAAATCACAGTTAAGTCGAGAGTATTCCAGGACGGGGATAGCAAGAAAATTGAGCTAAAAGCTGCTCCTGCAGCTCCAATCAAATATACAAGTGATGGATCGGATCCGAAACTGACTGGCGGCTTGTATGATGCTCCGGCACTGGTACCAACTGGTACTGTCTGCGTTTTAGCCGTGGCTGAGAAGGGGGGTGTTTACTCCGAAGTTCATCGTCGAGAGATAGATTGGAGTGCTAAAGACGGTTTCAAACTAGCCCCTGATCAGCCTGTGACATGGAAACGAAGACATGAACAGCAGACGACTAAAGAGTCCTACGAATTTCTGGCTACGCTGAAAAAACACCAGGCATCCGCCTTCGGCACACGGGTTTCCATCGTTGGACAGAACTGGGTCGAACTCACATTCGATGAAAAACTTCCGCTTGATGCAGAGAAGCTTGAATCCATAATTGGCAATTTGCGCGGCTTGCTTGCCGATGGACAAGTTGCAATAGACTCCACGGCTCTCTACTTCCCAACAGGACAACAATTGTTGGACTGGATTGCTGAGGCAAAAACCGAACTTAAGCCAAAGGAGGTTGTTCAATGACTTCCAAATCCACGGGTTTCGGCTTCATTCCCTCAGAATCGCAACA
>DATNRC010000392.1:0-6654 GCA_036703705.1 Candidatus Obscuribacterales bacterium | reverse complement strand
CAATCTGCTCAACGCCAGTTTAAACCTCGGCCTTATCCGCACAGCGCTCAAAGAATACGATCAGGCAGCAGAAGCCTTCGAGAAAGCGCTCGAGATAAGCCCCAACGCCCTCGAGATTGGCATGTATTGCGGCGTCAGTTATTTGCTCATGGGCAATTACGAAATTGCGCTGGAGAAGCTCTTCCAGGTGCAGGCCAAGGGACTCAGGGACGCAGAGGTAGATTTGTGGATCGGCCAGGCTTATCTGGCTTTGGGACGGTTGGACGAAGCCGACACTCATTTCGAGCGGGCTGTCCTGCAAGATGGAAACAATTACTTAGCCTTCGACGGCTGGGGGTGTTGTTTTGCTCTAAGGGAACGCCATCAGGAGGCTGTGGAACGCTTCAGTCACGCTTTGCGCTTGAAACCGGACTATGCGCTTGCTCATTTGCATATGGCTCGCAGTCTTGAGGAGCTGGGGCAGAGCGATCTGTCGCGCAATGAATATCAAGCTGCCGTCCAGATCGACCCCGATTGCTTCCTGCCGGAAAAGGAAGCGATTGAGCTTTTGCTCAGATATTCGAATTTTGATCTCGTGACGTCGCGATCCCTCAAGCTTCTGGAGATAAACCCTCAGGACACTGACGCGCGCTTATCCCTTGCTCGCGCCTACAAGGGGAAAAATCAACTTTTTGAGGCCCGGCAGCTCCTCGAGTCCGTGGTGGCGCAAGACAGAGAAAACTGGCAAGCCTTCGTCTCTCTCGGGCAGGTGAATATGGCCCAAGGCCAATTTGTTGATGCCGATGAGTGCTTTCGCCTTGCCTCCGAGCTCAACGACAGCGATTCCCAGCTTTTCTATTCGTGGGGGAAAACCCTCGCTCTCCTAGGCTTGCACGAGCTGGCTCTGGAGAAATTTGAAAAGGCCGTGGAAATTGACCCTTATGATGGTGATGTCTACGAGGCCTGGGGCAGCACCCTCAAACAACTCGGCCGATTCGCAGAAGCAGCAGAAGTCTACAAGCGCGCGGCCGAATACATCTGAAGAGTTAATGCAAAGCGGTCACGACAACGAGCTATACATCAAGACGGAGCAACTCATCCATTTCCGTCTTGCTTTTGCGGTTGTGAGTTTGCTTGTCGCCGTGGGCATATCGTGGTTCGCCAGAGAGGAGCTGGAGATCTACCCGGTCGTGGCAATCATTCTTTCGGTGGTCTTTTATTCGGCCATCCTGCTCGGCTTTCTCAATGCTGGCTATGCCGCCTCCGAAGGGCAATTGAAGCGAGTCAACGCCGCCCTGCTCGCTCTTGATGTGGTAAGCCTTACCGGCCTTGTGCATTACACAAGGGGCGTCGAGTCAGAGATTTACATGCTCTATCTGCTGCCCATTCTTTTGTCCAGCTATACGTTTCAAAAGCAAGGAATTTACGGAACCGCCCTTTTCGTCTCGCTTTGCTACGTGCTTCTCCTGCTCATCGAAAATGCTCCCCTCTTGCCGTTCCTTCTCGAGGTTCGCTCCGAGTCCGGACTGGCGCAAGCATACTCGCATAGAGTGTGGGGAAGGATTCTCGCCCGTGCCACTTTGCTTGTCGCCATAGCCTTTGTCTGGGCGCGATTTTGCCAGTATATGTCAGGTGTCGCCGCTCAGGGCGCCAATCGCCTTAGAGAGCAGCTGGAAGACAACACCAGGCTGATGGCCGAATTGGAAGAGAAGGCGATGCGGGAAAAGCTTATTAACTCAATCAATTCGGCATTGAGGAGCACTCTCGATTTGAAGCAGATTTTTGCCACGGCCGTAGATGAGCTGGCTGCTGCTCTCAGGACGCCGCATTGCGCAATCATTTGCCCCGGCGCCGAGACCGGTGAGAAGCCGCTTGTATGCGAGGCTCAGGACTTGAGCAAAAGCGCCGGGCCGGACAAGAACGAAGGAGATGCGTTGCTTCCTTTGGAACGATTCGAGAAAGAACGCTTCAGCCGTGAGCTTTGCGAGTTTGTTCTCGCCCACAAGTCGAGTTATGAGAAGCGAGACAGCGACGGCAAGCTCGTTAAGACCTTTTTGTTTTTCGACCCGGCAAATGATCCGGCGTTTTCACCGGTTCGCTCTTTCCTCGCCGAGGAAGGCATAAGCTCGCTCGTGGCGCAGCCCATGATGTATGGCGACGAGTCGAAAGGCGTCATCCTTATCGGCGACCAGGACCCGAAAAGAGCCTGGTTGCCTGCTGAGCTGGAATTGGTGAAGTCGGTTGCCGGGCAGGTGGCAGTGGCGATCGAACATGCCGAGCTTGTTGAGCAGCTGTCGCGGAAAAATCAGGATCTGATCCAAAAAAATCTCAATCTGGATGCCAAAAATCTGGAGCTGAGAGCCATGCAGTCTCAGCTCATCCACCAGGAAAAAATGGCCTCTCTTGGTCGGCTGGTGGCAGGCATTGCCCATGAGCTCAACAATCCCATTAACTTCGTGCACGGCAATCTGCCCTACCTCAGGGAGTATTTCGAAGATCTCAAGCGCCTCATTGGCGCTCTTGACGAGCTTCCCGAGACGCATCGAGAGGAATTCATCGAACGCAAGCGTGAATTGCGCTATGACTTTCTGGTCACCGACCTCGATCACATCATTGCCGACCTCAATGAAGGCGCCGAGCGCATCCGCTATATTGTTCGCAATTTGAGAAGCTTCAGCCGCCTTGATGAGGCGGAGCTTAAGGAAGCTTCCTTAAAGGAGGGGCTCGAGTCGACTTTGAAGATTTTGAGCCAGTATTACGGGCGGGACAAGATACCGGTGGACACCGACTTTGCCGATTTGCCGGCCATTCTTTGCTATCCCGGACAACTCAACCAGGTCTGGATGAATCTCTTGTCCAATGCCGCCGAGGCTGTTCAGGGGCAGCCGGGAGCGAAAGTGACCATAAAAACGGAAAAACGCGACAACAAGGTTGTCGTCATCATTCAAGATAACGGGCCTGGCATTGAACCTTCCGTTCAGAGTAAAATCTTCGAACCGTTCTACACGACAAAACCTGTGGGGCAGGGGACAGGGCTCGGTCTTTCTATTTGCCACTCGATAATCGAACGGCATGGCGGACAGATTTGGTGCGAATCGGTCATCAACGAGGGGACAAAGTTCATAGTCGAAATCCCTGTTTATGCGCATCCCTCCGACCTGGCGAATGCCAGAGGCGCAAAAGGTCAAGATATTCCTTTTGAGCCGGCGCTGGAGCCCGATTGATCCGCTTGTAATTCAGGCAGCTTGGTGAGATAAATTGAAATAATGGAGAGACGTCACAAAATTCTGGTCGTTGATGATGAGGAAGCCAACGTTCGGCTCCTCAAGCGCGTTCTGGGCGAGGAGCACGACACGCTCGAAGCGCTGAGCGGTCAAGAAGGACTTGAGCTCCTGAGAAAGCACGAAGTGAGCTTGATCATCACCGATCAGCGCATGCCCGGAATGACCGGCGTCCAACTTCTCGAGCAGTCCCTTGCCATACGGCCGGAGGCGATAAGAATTCTTCTTACCGGCTACACGGATGTGCAGGCGCTTATCGATGCCATCAACGCCGGACACGTCTATAAATATGTGTCGAAACCGTGGGATCGCGACGAGCTGAAAGTGACCGTCAAACGCGCTCTTGAGACTTTCGAGTTGAAGGAGCACAACAATCAGCTCTTAAGAGAGCTCCAGGAAGCGTTTACCGAGCTCGAGAATTTGTCTTTAGGAACCATTCGAGCGCTGGCCGACGCGCTCGATGCAAAATGTGACTACACTTCCGGGCACAGCCTGAGAGTGTCTCGCTATGCGGTCATGATCGGCAAGGCGCTTGGGCTTGTGGCGCAGGAATTGCGCGATCTGGAGCTGGGCGGCATCTTGCACGACATCGGCAAAATTGGCGTGCCCGAATCCATATTGTGGAAACCGGCTCGCCTGACGCCGGAAGAGCAAGAGGTAATGGCGCAGCATCCAGTTAAAAGCGCGCAAATTATTGGCGATCTTTCCTGCTTGCAACGAGCGAAGCGCTATGTGCTTCACCATCACGAGTTCATGGACGGCTCCGGTTATCCGAACAAATTGGCGGGCGAGCAAATTCCCCTTGGCGCGCGCATCATCCTCGTTGCTGATGCCTACGACGCAATGACCACCGACAGACCGTACCGCAAAGCAATCGGGCACTTCCGCGCCATGGCCGAGCTCAAGAAATGCGCAGGCAAGCAATTCGATCCCAAAGTAGTCGAGGCGCTCATATCCATCATTGGCGATGGTGAAGAGCCGCTTACGCAGGAGCTTCCTGAAAGCTATCTTGGACTTGCTTTCCCCGCAATTGATCCAGCACACACTGGTAGACACTATCTGGCTGAAGCTGAACGGCAGGCGCGCCTGGGTACAAATAACTCGCCTTCCGAGAAGGAGAAGAAAGACTTGACGGAGACGGCGCGCCGCTCTGAGCGCTGAGCGTGTCTTGAGAACTTTCTTTTCTCAGCACCATAAATCGTTTGTCTTTGGGCACCAATTTGGCTTCATCGGTGGGCCCGAATAAGGCCACAATCGGTTTGCCGAGAGCGATGGCAATATGCATTGGTGCGGAGTCCACACAGACAAGCAGAGATGAGACATCGATAAGGGCAGCAAGAGCAAGGAGGCTTTTCGTCTTGCCGAAGGTGGACAGAAGAGCTGTGCCCGGCTTGACACCGGAAAGAATTGCTTCTACTGCTTCTTTGTCGTCGGGTCCGCCGGCAAGAATGACCTCGAATTCTTTGCTCTCGGCTAATTTTTCAATGAGAGCAATCCAATTCTTCGCCGGCCAGGTTTTGTTCAAACCTTTCTCCAACGCCAGCTTGCTTGTCCCCGGGTGAATGACAATGCGTTTCCTTTTCGCTCTTGCTTCGCCACCATCGGTGGTGCGAACCCGGACCGAGGCGATCAGCTCTTCCATGGATTCTCTCTCGGACTGCGGCACCTCTATTTGCGGCAGAGCGACAACATTTGGCGGGGATTCAATCCCCAGTCCGGTCGCCAGATCGCGATACATATTGCCGGCATATTGATTGCGATTGAGAGGAACGGGGGCCGTTAAAAACAAGCGGGCAGGCAATCCTGAGTCATAGCCGATGCGCGCTGGGATGCCTGACAAAAACAGGAGCGACGCCACCATGGGTGAGCTGCCCGATGACAGGACGACATCGAAACTGCCCGAACGCAAGAGCATGAGCAAGTCCACCAGATCGGAGCCCAACAACGGCCGTTTCTTGATGTCGAATGTGAGAGTGTCGTCGATCAAATTGGTGAGCTGGATGATTGAGCGCGATCTTGGTTCGAGAAGGAGCGTTATCCGCCAATCGGGAAATTTCTTGCGAATTGATGCCAGGGTGGGCAAAAAGAGAACTTCGTCGCCAATGCCGCCGAAATTGATTACCAATAGCTTTTTTCGTTCTGTCATGGCATGCCCTACGGAGGTCCTCAGTATGGTATCAGGACGAGAGAATCGGAGGGCCTTGCATTGCGAGCCGAGGATCTCGCCTTTCGCCCGGGGCCGATGTGTTAGATTTTCCGGCGATTATCTAACACCATCGCTCCAATACCTGAGCCCGCAAGGGAAGACCGGACTAAACCAAGAGGAGCCGCCCATTATCAGACGGGATCGCCCTGCCGCTCATCCCCCGTCTTGCTCGTGTGAGATTTTCCCGGGTTTATCTAACACGCATCCCCGGTCGCGCGAGCGGCACGAAAGCGGCGGCTTTATTCATCAGCTTGCCCTCGAAGCGCCGCATTACGGTTGAAAGTATAATATGTCCGAAGGTGTCTCAGGAATCGGCTTTGCGTTCCACAAACTGGGCTCTAGTATTTTTTGCCGCGGCAATCCTGGGTGTGCTGGCCGGTTACATCTACACGCTGGCAACCAAACCCAGTCTCATCCCGCCGGCTTTGCGCATCGGCAGTTTGAGGGAACCGACGACGGTTCTGCTTCTTGGAGTCGACGTCGTTTATTCCGACCATGGACGGCGCCTCAAAATCGATAAGGATGCGTTCAGCGGGCGCTCGGACACAATCATGGTGGCGCGCCTGGACCCTTATCGGAACAGCTATGGTGTTCTTTCCATCCCTCGAGATACCCAGGTCCATATTCCAGGTTATGGAACGCAGAAGATCAATGCCGCTAATGCGCTGGGCGGGCCATATCTTGCTCAGACCACGGTCAGTCAGATGCTCCAGATTCCCATCGACCATTATGTGGTGATGAACGTGCATGGTCTTGTCGACCTGGTGAATGAGCTGGGAGGCATCACTGTAGAGATACCTAAGCGCATGCAATATATGGATTGGACAGCCAAGCTCAAAATCGATCTCGAGCCGGGTGTGCATACGCTCACGGGAAATCAAGCGATGGGCTTCGTGCGCTTCAGGCATGATGCGCTTGGAGACATAGGACGAGTGCAACGCCAGGAGATCTTTTTGCGCGCTGTAATGGACAGAGCATTAAAACCGGAGTCGTGGAGCCACATTCCAAAACTGATGGAAATCGCGCAGCAGCACATACAAACTGATCTGTCGGTCGGCGACATGATGGCGATGGCCACTTTTGCCAAAGCCGTTCCCAAGCAGAATCAATTTCTGGCCATGATGCCGGGAACGTTCTCCGGCTCTGGCGATTGGTTGATTGACAAGGGTGATGTCAGAAGAATGGTGG
>DATNRC010000391.1:0-4871 GCA_036703705.1 Candidatus Obscuribacterales bacterium | reverse complement strand
GGCAAGATGGCGGCAGACTGGAATCGTTGGTCGTTGGAGCCATTGATCCAGCGGGTCCGTGAAAGTAAAGACTTGGCTGGCAAGGGCGGGGCAGGGCCAGCCTGCTGTGATAAAATCGCGCCTTGTATGCGATTTTCGAAGTGCTACGCGCGGACGGAATCACTAACAATTTGGGCATTGACGCAATTATAAGCAGGTAAGAAGAGATGAAGGTCACCCTGGACAGGGAAGGCAAGAACATAGTTCAACTGGCACTGGAGCTGGAGCCGGAAAAGGCAATAAAAGCCTATGAACTGGCATGTCGGCAGCTCAGTCACAAAATCAACATTCCCGGGTTCAGGCGTGGAAAGGCGCCCAGAAACATCATCGAGAAAACTCTTGGCATTGACTACATCAAGCGAGAGGCGCTTGAGAGGCTCGTTCCAGAATTGCTTACTCGCGCCATCGTCGACGAAAACCTCGATGTGATCACAGAACCGGAAATCGATCAATGCCATTTCGAGCTTGGAGAGCCGCTCAAGCTCAAAGCGAAATTCGAAATTCGCCCTGAAGTCAATCTGGGACAGTATGTCGGTGTGGAAGCGGAAGTACCGGAGGCTGTTCTGCCGGCTGATGCAATGGATCGCGCTCTGCAAAGTGTCGCTGAGTCTAAAGCCAGCCTTTCTCGCATCGAGCCGCGAAAAGTGGAAATGGGAGACACGGTACTGCTCGATTTTGAGTGCTTCGTTGATGACAAATTAGTGGAAGGCGGAAAAGCGCAGGGTTTGCTGCTTGAAGTAAGAGAAGGGGCTTTCCTTGAAGGGTTCTGCGAACAACTCGTCGGCAAAACGCCCGAGGAGGAGTGCGAAATAAAGGCGACTTTCCCCGCCGATTACCGCAATAAGGAGTTGGCAGGCAAAGAAGCCAATTTCAAAGTTCATCTCAAGGAGATTCGCCAGCGGGTAGTTCCCGATATCAATGACGAGCTGGCTGCCTCCGTCGGTTATGAGTCTCTTGAAAAGCTGAAAGAAGATTTGCAGATGAGGCTTTCCGAGCAGGTTCGTCAAGAGAATGACGTGCGTGCTCAAAGAGCCGTCGTCGAAGCAGTTGTGAACGCCTCTCAGGTCGACATACCCGAGACCATGATTGAGCGCGAGCAAAACCTCCTCATGCACCAGCTAAAGCGCTATTTCCAGGAGACGAATCAAAGCTGGGAAGACTTCGAGCAGTCGGACGAATTTCCACAAGTGAAAGCGAGCAAATATGAGGAAGCTCGGCAGCGCGTTTTGACGAGTCTTGTCCTTGGTGCCGTCGTTCGTCAGGAAAAAATGACGGTCAGCGACGAAGAGATGGCGCCTTACATCATGGAGCTTGTGCAGCGCTATGAGGTGCCTGTCGAACAGGTCGCGCGCAATGAGGAAGTAAGACGCCAGATTATGGAAGAAGTACTCACCAACAAAGTTGTTGATTACCTCGTAGAGCGGGCGCAATTGAAGTATGTGCCCGAGCCTGAGCACGAGCACGGTCCCGGCTGCCAACATGATGAGGAGAAGCCGGCGAAGAAGAGCGCCAAGGCGGCGCCCTCTCAAGAGTCCGAAGCGAAGGATGATGACAAGCAAGAGAAAAAGCCCAAGAAGAAAGC
This sequence comes from Candidatus Obscuribacterales bacterium, assembly GCA_036703705.1. Taxonomy (GTDB): domain Bacteria; phylum Cyanobacteriota; class Vampirovibrionia; order Obscuribacterales; family Obscuribacteraceae; genus DATNRC01. The sequence continues at coordinate 3,250 of DATNRC010000391.1, read as the reverse complement.
CGAGGGCAAAGCAGAAGCAGAAGCTTCCGAAAAGCCCAAAGAAAAGGCATCTCGCAAGGCCAGCCAAAAATCGTGACAGAGCGCGCGATTTAATGCCTGCTTGACACAATTGAGTAAGATAGTATCGTTGCCGTAGGTATGACGCTGCGAGTGCCGGAGCCGACTTATCCGAAAACAAGATATTTAGCGGATCAAGTGTTGATTTCGTGCTAACTTGATGTTAAGCGAACGGACTATTAGTGAGGCTGGCTGCAGTCAAAAGAACGAGCTAAGAACACAGGCTGTTGGAAGAAACAATTAGGGAAGGAAGAGAATGGCGAGCAATCCGACAAGGAATGATGTTTTCGAACTCTGGAGCATGTCTCCAATGGCGTACTATCCGCCCACCGTCATCGAAACGACGGCCCGCGGAGAGCGTGCCTTTGATATCTTTTCGCGTCTTTTGCGGGAGCGCATCGTTTTCCTGGGCATGCCAATCGACGACACAGTAGCCAATCTCGTCGTTGCACAGCTTTTGCTGCTCGAAGGTGAAGATCCGGAAAAGGACATCCGCTTGTACATTAATTCTCCTGGCGGCTCAGTCACTGCTGGTCTGGCTATTTACGACACCATCCAGCACATTCGTTCCGACGTGTCCACGATTTGCCTCGGTCAGGCTGCTTCCATGGGGGCATTTCTCCTTGCCGCCGGCTCGAAAGGAAAGCGGCTGGCTTTGCCTCATTCAAGGATACTGATCCACCAACCACTCGGCGGCGCGCAGGGGCAGGCAACGGATATCGAAATTCAGGCGCGCGAAATCATTCGCATCAAGCGCCAGCTTAACGAGCTGCTCGCCCACCATACCGGCCAGTCAGTTAAACAGATTGAAAAGGATACAGATCGAGACAATATAATGACAGCGGAGGAAGCCAAGGAGTATGGTCTTGTGGATGAGGTCATTTTGAGGGTTGAGCCTCAGCCAAATCTGTCTGCCGTCTAGCCTCGCAGGGTGTAACCTAAAGGAGGGCCGACCCATATTTAATGCTGCCCCGGGGGCCCACTCGTCGTAAATTTGATCAAAACTAGGAGGAGTAATTCGACTAGCCGTAAGAAGAGATAGGACTTAAGACTTGCTTCCACGTTTGGAACCCCAGATTCTGGTAAGCAGTCGAAAGGAGATCGACGGGCGGAAGAGATATCGATACGCCCCAGCGAACTAACTAGAAAAGGACACCGCATGCCAAAGCAATCAGATAACCGACTTAAATGCTCGTTCTGTGGGAAGAGTCAGGATCAGGTGAAAAAGCTGATTGCTGGACCGGGCGTTTATATCTGTGATGAATGCGTCGATCTGTGCAATGAAATCCTCGATGAGGAACTGTTCGATCAAGCTCCTCCTGCCGGGACATCCGAGAATGTTTTGCCTCAGCTTGTCGATATTCCCAAGCCTCAGGAAATCAAGTCCTTCCTCGATCAGCACATCGTCGGGCAAAATCTGGCCAAGAAAATACTTTCCGTAGCGGTTTACAACCATTACAAGCGCATAAGCCACAATTCCGAGCTTTCCGATCAAGTTGAGATCCAGAAATCCAATATTCTTCTCATCGGTCCCACAGGATGCGGAAAGACTCTGCTTGCGCAGACACTGGCAAAACTTCTGGATGTGCCCTTTGCTGTTGCAGATGCAACGACGCTCACGGAAGCCGGATATGTCGGCGAAGACGTGGAGAATATCCTGCTTAGGCTTTATCAGGCTGCTGATTACGAAATCAAGAAAGCCGAGCGCGGCATTATCTATATTGACGAAATAGACAAAATTTCACGCAAGTCCGAAAACACGAGCATTACGCGCGACGTCAGTGGTGAAGGCGTGCAGCAGGCGCTCCTGAAAATGATTGAAGGCACTGTCGCCAATGTGCCGCCCCAGGGCGGTCGCAAGCACCCGCATCAGGAGTTTATTCAAATCAACACCGCCAATATCCTGTTTATTTGCGGCGGCGCTTTTGTTGGCCTGGACAAAATTGTGGAAGCCCGCATATCTTCCAATCGAAGCATCGGTTTCGGCTCCGATCGTCCGCTTACAGCCTGGGAAAGAGAGCAGCGCGCGAGCAAAATCCTCAAGGAAACAGCGCCGGATGATTTGCTCAAATTCGGTTTGATTCCCGAATTTGTAGGACGTATGCCGGTTATCGCGGTGCTTGAAGCTCTTGATGTCGAGGCTCTCATTCGCATCCTCGTCGAGCCGAAAAACGCCATACTCAAGCAATACCAGCAGTTGCTGGCTCTCGATGGCGTCGAGCTGAAATTCGATCAAGACGCGATCAAGGCTATTGCCGAAGAAGCAATCAAGCGGAAGACAGGTGCTCGTGCATTGAGGTCAATCGTCGAGGAAATAATGCTCGACATCATGTACGAGGTGCCGTCGCGCTCGGATATTAAGGTTGTTCACATAACCAAGGAATTGGTTGAGAAACGCTCCACGGCGGAGCTTCTCCAGCTTCCCAAGGCCAAACTCAAGGGAGAGATTGCCTGATCGTTACAGATCGCAAGAAATGCGCTAGCATCCTTGCTGTAGGCAAGCCGTATAATCCATAACTGTCGTCATGGCTTCAGGCATAATGGCTGATGTAAGCACCACTACTTTTTCCCTGATACCTCTGAGGGACGTAGTCGTCTTCCCGCAGATGGTGCAGGCGTTATTCGTCAGTCGACCGAAATCGATTGCCGCTCTCGAGCAGGCGCTTTTGCGCGACGACCGTCTTGTCGTTCTCGTGGCCCAAAAAGACCCGGAAACGGAAAGCCCGCGCCACGACGATCTTTATCAGATCGGCACTCTGGCTGAAGTCATGCAGATGCTCAAGCTGCCGGACGGGACTGTAAAGGCGCTTGTGGAGGGAGCGAATCGCGTTCTTCTCGATAAAGTGTTCGACGATCAGAATCTCTTTTCCGCCAATGTCACCGTGCAAGAGGAAGTGAATCGCGACGATGCGGAGACGAAGACGCTTGTAAGAGTCTCGGTGGAAAAATTCGAGCAGTACGTAAAGACGACCAAGAAAATCAACCCGGAAAGTCTCCTTGCGGTCTCGGGAATCGGGCAGCCCGGGCGGCTCGCCGACATTATTGCCACTTATCTGGGACTCGATCTTGCGGAAAGGCAGAAGTGCCTTGAAATCATCGACAGCAGCGAGCGTCTGGAATATGTGAGCCAGCTTTTGTCGCGAGAACTCGAGTTCGCGGAGCTGGAGCAACAGATTCACGACCGCGTGCGCTT
>DATNRC010000390.1:0-3193 GCA_036703705.1 Candidatus Obscuribacterales bacterium | reverse complement strand
TGCTCGAGAAGGACCTGCGCCTGGGAAGTCTCGCCCTTCTGCTTCATGATGAGCGCCGAGCTCAAGAGGTTGTCAACCTCTGTGCTGTAGTCTACCTGCTGAGATTTCATGAAAAGGACGACGGCGATCACAGTCAAAATCAAGCCAACCGATCCTACCCATATGATGCTGTCAAACATCCGAAGATTCTCTTCTCCCTCAAGGAGTTTCAATCGTACTAGAATTTCAATCGATTACCAACTTCCCTGCTCGCATTTGGAAACCACTGCGACAATGTCAAAACCGATAAAGGAATTTGATTTTGCAATGTCATTTTTGGCTGATTCGGGCAAGATAACCCTTCCCTCCGGTCGAAAATTTGTCATTTTTGACAGGAATTCTGGCTTTTGTTGTCGAAGCAAAATCATCGAGCCACCGACGCAGGACGAAGCAGCGTATGAGTAAATTGAAGGCAGAAGTTGAGCCCATTAGCGTGTTCGATTTCGAGCCTCTCGCCAAAGAGAGGCTCACACCGATGGTATATGACTACTACGCAAGCGGTGCGTGGGATGAGATTACCCTGCGCGCCAACAGGCAAGAATACGATCGCATCAACATCATGCCGCGAATGCTAGTTGATGTCAGCCGGCGCGACATGACGACGGAAATCCTCGGTCAGAAACTAAGCATGCCGATTGTGATTGCGCCTACGGCATTCCACGCGCTGGCGACGGCCGACGGTGAAAAGGCCACAGCACGAGCAGCTGGAAGGGCCGGCACGATAATGAGCTTGAGCACCCTGTCCAACACATCCGTCGAAGACGTAACGGAAGCGGCCACAGGACCTGTCTGGTTTCAGCTTTATGTCTACAAAGACAGGGGAATAACGAAAGATCTGGTCATGCGAGCGGAAGCATGCGGATGTAAGGGGCTGGTCGTTACGGTCGATTCGCCGCTTCTTGGCAGGCGCGAGAAAGATGTGCGCAATCGTTTCCGCCTGCCGGATGGTTTTCACCTTGGAAATCTGACCGAGAAGATGTTTAAGGACTTGCCTGCGGATGTTCCCGATTCCGGATTGGCGGCTTACATTGCCAGCCTCTACGATGCTTCTCTCAATTGGAGTCACATCGATTGGTTCCGAACGCTTACGAAGCTGCCAATCATCATCAAGGGAGTATTGAGAACTGATGATGCGCGTCGTGCCATCGAGCATGGTGCGGCGGCGATTGCGGTTTCGAACCACGGCGGACGGCAAGTCGATACAGCTCCTGCCACTATTACGGTATTGCGAGAAATTGTTGAAGCTGTCGACGGCAAAGTGCCTGTCATCGTGGACGGTGGCATCAGACGCGGTACTGATGTGCTCAAGGCCATTGCCTTTGGGGCCTCCGTCGTCATGGTTGGTCGCCCTATTCTCTGGGGGCTGGCTTACGACGGAGAAAACGGCGCAGTCAGAGTGCTGGACATTCTAAGACAAGAGCTCGATCTCTGCATGGCTCTTTCGGGCTGTCCTACGCTTGCGAGCATCACACCGGATATGGTGCGGTGGGCGAAAGAGTGAAACAAGGGAGTTTGACTGAAGGGTAAACGGTTAACAGCGAATGATGAACAGAATAGTTTCACTGATTGCAAGCTCAACAGAGATTGTGCACGCGCTTGGATTTGGCGACCAGATGGTCGGACGTTCGCACGAATGTGACTTTCCGCCGTCGGTCGCCTCGCTTCCAGTTTGCACCGCGCCAAAGTTCAAAACCGACGGCACGAGCTATGAGATAGATCAGCGAGTGAAAGCGATTGTGCAGGAATCTTTGAGTGTCTATCGCGTCGATGCTGAGATGCTCGATCGTTTGCAACCGACGCACATCATCACGCAGGCGCAGTGTGAGGTTTGCGCGGTAAGTTTGAAGGACGTCGAAGAAGCTGCCTGTCAAATGATTCATTCGCATCCCAGAATCGTTTCCCTGGAGCCGAATTCGCTTGCCGACATCTACGATGACATTCGCAAGGTGGCCCTTAGCCTTAGTGCTAACGGGAAAGGTGAAGAGCTGATTGCGCGCATCCAAAATAGGATGGAGAGCATTCGCCAATCGGCAGAGGCAACCGGATGGCGCCCAACAGTTGCTTGCATTGAATGGATCGATCCCCTAATGGCTGCGGGCAATTGGATGCCGGAGCTTGTGGAGTCGGCGGGCGGGCGAAATCTGTTTGGCGAAGCAGGGAAGCATTCGCCATGGATGAGCTGGGAGGAATTGGTGAATAAAGATCCGGACATTGTAATCGTTACACCGTGCGGTTTTGACATCAAACGAACGCTTGAGGAAATGCCTCTTCTGGAGAAGAAGGATGGTTACGAGAGTCTAAAGGCTGTGCGCGAAAATCGTATTTTTGTCGCTGACGGAAATCAATATTTCAACCGTCCCGGGCCCCGCGTGCTGGAATCATTGGAAATGATGGCGGAGATGATACATCCCGAGAAATTCCAATTCGGACACGAGGGGACGGGATGGGTTCGCTATATGCGCATCTAGAATTGCAGCAATGGCTTGCGTAAGCGTGAACAGTACCGATTGACTCTTCTTGAACTTTTCTCTCTGTCCGACTTTTGATACTGTATTCGGTGCGGGGTTGACCGGCGGCAATGCCTTGGGTGTGTGTTGCTTTTTTTGCTCTTAGAAGCGAAGATAATAAAGGGCTGTGTCGTCTATTGCAGGTTTGAAACTTGCAGGGAGGTCTTATGCGTGGCTTGCATGTTCGTCGGGCACTCCTTGCGGTAAGCGTCGCAGCTGCATGGACGGTGGCAGCACTTTCGGTCTCCCTTGCCGGACAGTTGAGTCCGAATGTTGCCTCTGCGCCTTTCATCGTCTCCTCGACGCCTGAGAGCAAAGATTTTCACGCAGTCGGCTCGCAAAGTGGTCGAAGAACGCCCTATTTCCTGTCCACTAATGTGTCCCGTCCGGCGAATGACGGCTACTGTGGCGTGGTTGTCCGCCCTGACGGGCACCCGGGATTTCCCAGTTTCGAGTCCCTCAGCTTTGCATACTCGGGCACTGCAAATGCCAAAGCGATTGTCAATTACAAGCCGCCACTGGGGGCTCTGACGCGCACATTTCTCAATGCGGAGAAGGGAAAAACTGGCGCTGAGGGCAAGGACGGCTTCAAGGAAGTGAGTTTCACAGGCGGGCAGTTTGCCATACCTTCCGGCAGCTCTGTGCGC
>DATNRC010000389.1:0-6833 GCA_036703705.1 Candidatus Obscuribacterales bacterium | reverse complement strand
GATCAAATTCTCAAAGAGCTCTCGAGGCGCATCATCAACGCCCTGCGTCCCGCCGATCACGTTGCGCGCATCGGACGTGATGAATTCTTCGTCTTGCTCACGGACACCCAGCTTGCTTTTGCCATGCGGGTCGCTGAGCGCATCAGGCTCGCTGTTTCCGACAGTCCCCTGAAAAACGGCTCGGACCTCATTCATCTCACGGCAAGCATTGGTGTTGCCGCTCTGCCGCAAAAGGTTACGTCGATGGATGAAGCTCTGTCCGTCGTGCGCACGGCATTGAAGCGCAGTAAAGTGGGCGGCAAAAACAGAGTCAGCGTCGCGCGTGAAGGTCCTTCCGATGAGGAAATCTCGGCCGCGCGCGATATTGTGGAGGTTCTCACAGACGGCGCCCATTTCCGCACCGTCTTTCAGCCTGTAATCGATCTGTCCACCGAAAACGTAGCCGGATACGAGATTTTCTCGCGCGGTCCTGACGGCGCGTTTGAAAGCCCTGCAGAGTTTTTCCGTGTGTGCGTGGAAAACAATATCCTTACCAATGTCGACATATCATGCTTGAAGAGTTGCATTGCCGCTACCAACGGCGTCCGGCAGACGATGCGTTTTCACGTCAATGTCTTTCCTTCGACACTGCTGGATACGCCCATCAATGAGCTGGTAACTCTTTTCCCGAGTGAAAGAGACGGGCGAATTTTCTGCGTGGAGATAAGCGAGCAGCAGTTTATCGGCGATCCAGGCTATTTGCGAGAGCACATAAACGCTCTGAAAGCGGCCGGTATATTGGTTGCCATCGATGATGTGGGCTTCGGCAGAAGCTCGCTCGAGAGTTTGATCTTACTGGAGCCCGATTTGGTAAAAGTAGATCGTAAATACGTAACGGGCGTTGCCAAAGAACCGTCCAAGGCCAGGCTCCTCAGAAGGCTGGCCAACGTAGCCAAATCACTGGGAGCCGAAATCGTTGCCGAAGGAATCGAAACCAAAGACGACATTCCTGTATTGAAGGATATTGGCGTGCATTACGGGCAGGGCTATCTCTGGGGAGAGCTGATGGAAGTATTGCCTGCCAATGCCAAGGCTACCTGGGGCAAGACCGTTGGTTGAGCATTTGACGCAAAGAACAATGACAGATGAAGTGGCAATTGCAAAGGCGGACAAGCTGAACATTGATGAGGCGCTTGCCAGCGGCTGGGACAGTATGAAAGCAAGCTTCTGGCCGCTCCTGGGGATTATGGCGGTCAATGGGCTTTTCGCCATGGTTCCGTCGGTGATTGGATTTTTCCTCGGCACTTCAGTGCAGATGTCCCTGGAAAGCATACTTATCAGTCTGGCTCTTGCTTTTGGCGGACTGCTTCTGGCTGTGCTGATTGAAGCCGGGATGATAAATGTTCAGCTGCGAATTCTCGATCAACAGAAAGTGAAGTCCGACGATGTTTATCGCTGCTATCCATTCGTCTGGAAGTATCTGGGGGCGGCGATACTTTATAGATTTGCATGCGGGCTCGGATATCTTTGTTTCATCGTCCCCGGCATCATCGTTCAGCTCTCGTTTCAGTACTTCGGTTATTTCATCATCGAAAGAAAAATGGGTCCCATTCAGGCGCTCAAGGCAAGCTGGGCGATTACGGATGGATGTCGCTTTTCCCTTTTGCTCTTTGGCATTATTCAATATTTCATCAATTGGCTTGGCATGCTTTGTTTCCTCATCGGCGCCATACCCGCGGGCATGGTGACGATGCTGGCACAGGCATCCGCGTACAGGCAGCTAGTTTCGCGCACTCCTGAATTGGCAGGCGCTGCCCATGCTTCTTCTTATGCTGAAGGGCAGGCGGCGGAGCAGGCGCGGATTCTTGCTGAAGCGGAAGGCGCACCAAAACTGGTGGTTGAAGAAGGCTGACACTTATCATTGGACCGGCGGAAAGGAGAGACAAATGAGCCCTAAGTTTGCTTGCATCGCGCTGGCGATGACGATATGGATGAGCGCGACATCAGCTTTGGCGGATGATCCTCCTTCTGTCCCTGCCGGCCCTGGCGCGTCGCCTGCGGGCACCTCGACAAAGGAGGCTTCAGGAGCTCTTCCCGGTGCGGCGGGCGGCGGCGCCACTGCACCTGGTGGCAGCAATCAGCCTGGAGCGACGGCAGGCGATCAAACTCTCAAAGGCCGCGTGCATGGGGGAACAGCCAACGCATTAGCCGGGTTGCGCGATCTCGGCGTCACTTGCCACCATCTCGAAGATGCTCTCAAGGGCATGCTCTATGAAGTGCAGCGCCAGGACATGGTTGTTGTCGCCGAGCCTGATGTGATTGGACCGATGGTTATTCCTGCGCTTCCGGACCCGAGCGGAATGATGTCGATGGGCTATCTTCCTCCGCGCCCGAAGTACGTCAACTTCTTTCTCTTGCAAATCGACAATCTCATTCCCATGCTTCAAAGTGAGCTGACGGCGCTGTCCAAGCCGGACATCACATCACCCGAGATGGCCTCGCTCTTCAACGATTTGACGGAAGAAGCAAGGACACTGGCGGCTAATCGCCAGGCTCTCGAGGCAGTGGCCAGAGCGCCGCAGTTGAAGAACATGGAAATCGGGCTGAAGGCGACGGTTCTTTACGAGCAAGTGGGCAAAATCAACAAGCTGCGCAAAAGACTTTTCCACCTCGTGAAGGAGCAATCCAAAAAATCCGTGTGATGCATGCCTTGCTGAAGGCGAACTGTATCTTCTATAAGGAACGTCTTGGCGTCCCGAGGTCTCGGCTTCGACCGCCTTACTGTCGTACCGTCCTGAGGTCCTGCTGTCTTGCCGGCAAAGAATTTATCCTCAGGGGTTGAACTTTTTGCGCGTTGGTTTCGTATAAGAAGTATGGAGGAGCGGAGGGGTTCTCATGACGAGTAAAAAAGCTGTGGCTGTCGCGTTCGCACTGTCCTTATGCATTCCCTTGGCAAGCGGGGCGCAAGACAAAACGGTACCCGACGGCGGAAGCGCGGGAGAGCAGAGTGACGGCTCAGGTATGCGCGGAGGCGTCAGGCGGGGCGGCAATATGTTCTCCCAGCAGGGCGGCAGTAGGTTCTCCCAGGGGGGCGGGCTCGGTAAGGGCGGGCTCGGTAAGGGCATGCTCGGGCGTGGTGGCGCAGGAATGTTTCGCGGTGGCATGGGGCGCGGGGATATCCCGCGGCCGCATATGGTTCTGGCGCTTCCTTCTCTGAGCCAAGAGCAGAGACAGCAGATCGCAAGCATTTACGAACAGATGCGCCGAGATGTCGCTCCGCTGATCGAGCAAGTGCGTCCGCGCATGGCTGGGGGGCAAGCCGGCGGCGCGGCCGGTCTCGGCCTCGCGACAAAAGATGATGCCGCATCACGGAACACAACCACAGATAAGTCCATCTCTTTAGTCAACGCCAAGGGGCAAACGCTTGAATTAGGTGCAGATCCGGCTGCTAATGCCCGACCGGGCATGGGCACTGGCGGCGGCGATCGTCTGCCATCGCTCGGCGGCGTCGGTCAAAAGATTAGGGCGAAGCGGCTTGTAGCCTGGCAGAAAGTCAAGGCTATCCTCACTCCTGCGCAGCTTGAAGAGGTAGGGAAGATACAACGCGGTGAGTTGACAGGGCCTAAGCAGGGCGCAGCTGAAGAAGGCTTTTCGCCGCCCGGAGAGCCTGCTGCCATAAAGTGATCAGCCTTTCCCACAGTGGGTAAAAAGACTGCCGCCTCTTGTCCGCGAGCAATTTTGCGCCTTCTTGACAACTTTGGCGTATGAATTAAGAGTGCCCAAAATGGTGTATATCAGTAATAAGGACCCTGAGGCGTGCGGTCGAGACAACCGTGTTGAGCAAAGAGACAGAATGCTGGCAATACTTGAGTCCTGAGCAGGATGTGCTCCTCGTTGAGTTCAAGAAGCGCAGGACAGCCGACCGGCAAATACGAGCGCTCGACTCTTTCTCATTAAGCAGCGCTGTGCGTCAGGCCTACAAATCACTGGGACTGACCGAGCCGCGAATCATACTCTGTGACGATCCCTGGCAGCTGGTGGCTATGCCGATTTTTCTTGTCGTTCTCGCCCATCTCTCTCAGGAGATGAGACAAGAATTCATTGATGGGCTCAAGCTTCCCGCCTGGTCCAAGGCAATAAAGAAATTGCTCAGCCAGCTCGATCAAGAATTCCTGGACGCTTTGAGGAGCGAGGACGTTCAGGCCTTCAACCACCTCTATCTGGATCCCGAAATGAGCAAGCCGGGGAAGATTCACTGGCCGGGCCTGGGCACTGGATTCAGTCCGGAAGTCACATACAGCGGATTTTTCCAGCGTTGCAGATTGCATCTCAATGCGGAGATGTCCAAAAAGACGCAAGAAAAGCTGTATGCGCAACTCAAGAATGCGCTGTTGGATCACACAGCGGCCCCTTACCGTTTTCTGAATGGTCAGATATACAGGGAGCTTCATTCCAGATCGAAGAATTTCTCTTTGCCAATCAGTCCTGAGCGAATAACGCTCAATCGCAACGGTCGCCCTTCGCCTACCTATGTCGATGAGGAATTCTTGGCGCAATTGTCGCCCGGGCTGGCGAGGACGCTCTTGGAGATTTTTTTTGATAAGCGACAGCACCTGGCTACGCCCGATCGTCTGGCGATATGGTTCGCCAAATTGTGGTGCCTGGTGCTCAATCAGACTTCGTGGGCTTTGCGAGAACAGCCATGGCTGTCGATGTTTCAGTTCGCCCAACAGGCCCATAATGGGGAGTTCTTCGACGCCGGTGACAGCCGCCTGCTTGATAATTGGGCAAAGCTCGCTACTTCGCAAAATCTTCTTTTGTTCTTCACCCGCGCCTGCTTCATCTGCGCACCGCCGAAGACGATGCGCCTCGACGAGCAAAACAGATTGCATTGCGACAAGGGACCGGCATTTGCATATGCCAACTACAACGGCAGTTATCGCGACTACAGCAATGTTGACGACTTCCGCTTGTATTGCTGGCGCGGCGTGACGGTGCCCGACTATATTATTGAAAACCCTCACAAAATGACGGTGAAGACAATTGATGCCGAAAGGAATATTGAAGTCCGGCGCGCTATGATTGAGCGATATGGATTCGGCAAGTATTTGCTCGACTCCAATGCTGAAAAAGTGCATGAAGACAAATACGGCGTTCTTTATCGCAAGGTCTATTCCGATGACGAGCCCATCGTCATGGTGCACGTCAACGACGCTACACCTCAGCCGGACGGCTTTCACCGTGCATACTTCATCAGGGTTCCTTCGTTCATTACCACGGCAAAAGAAGCTGTCGCATGGACGTTCAATATGTTTCCTGATGAGTACGATCCGATAGTCGAATCTTAGGATTCTAAGGACATAGCGGCATGCTGCTGTCCTTGCAAGGTGTGAATTTTAAGAGCAAGACGCGCCGCTTTATGCAAGCGGCGGCGATGAGATCGTTAAGGCTCAATCCACACGGGAGCGCTTTTGAAGGCGGGAGTTCGCGAGCGTCTGTCGATTGCCCCTTTTATGAGCACATTCGATTCGGGGTAGAACATAGCCACCGCCCCCGGCCTTATCTCGCCGATCACGACTTCAATGCCGGGCATTTCTCCTGCCTCACCGCGGACGGTGACACGTTGTCCGTCTCTAATGTTGAGACGGGCGGCATCTTTTTCGGAAACCAAAATGCAATGCCGATGCGGCATGCCGCGGTAGAAGTCGTCTTCTTCGTAGACGACCGTATTGAACTGGCCCTCCGAACGCAGAGTGATCAATCTCAGCCCTTCCGGAAGATTGGCCGGTATGGGTGTTTTGTGCATCAGAGCTTTGCCTGATTCGGTCTTGAACATTGGTGTGTGGAAAATTCTTCCTTCAATCGTAAATTCTTTGCCAGTCTCATCAATCGTCGCCATTTCTTGCCAGCCTGGTATGGTCTCGGCAATCAACTGGCGGATTCTCTTGTGACTGCTCAGTTCTTTCCAATCAAATTTTTCGCGCCCCAGAACCCGTGTCGCCAACTCACATATCACCTCCGATTCGGGTTTCATCAGACCGTCGACGTTGGCTGCGCCACCGGCGGAAATGCGCACGAAGTTGAACATCGACTCCTGTGATGTGCTTTGCGGTTCCTCATCACGCGCCAAAACAGGCAAAATGAGCGTTGTTTTGCCCCGGCCATGAAAGTGCCCGGGATTCAGCTTGGTCGACAGATAGATTGTGGTGCCGATTTTCTGCATGGCGCGCGCTGCCCACTGAGAGTCCGGATTCGAGCCCCACAGATTGCCGCCCAGGGCGATCAACAGATCGATATTGCCGTCGTCCGCGGCCTCGATCATCGTAAAGGTGTCAAGACCCGGTGTTGCGGGCAGTGGCGTATTGTAAATGCGCTCGAGGGTGGCGCGAATGCCTTCCTGCAAGCTGGGCGCAAACCCGACCGAGCCGACGCCCTGCACATTGGAGTGCCCGCGTATGGGAAGCAGCCCCGCACCCTTCCTGCCCACATTGCCGGTGGCTATAGCAAGATTGCACACGGCAAGCACATTGTCTACGCCCGACTGATGATGAGTGAGACCCATCGCCCAGGCAAAGATTGTTCCTTTCGAGTCGTGCAGCATCTGGGCGCACTTTTCGATGACAGGCTTCTCGACACCGCTCTCTTTTTCGATTTCCTGCCACGCCGTTTCCTTAGCATAGGCGAAAGCTTCTTCTGAGCCCTCTGAATGATTGTCGACAAATGTTTTGTCTGTCCACTCATGCTCGAGCAACGATTTGAGCACGCCGACTAAGAAGGCGACATCTCCTCCCGCCAGCGGCTGCACATAAAGCGATGCGATTCTGGTGCCGAAGAAGAGTGACTTTACCTGTGAT
>DATNRC010000388.1:0-5740 GCA_036703705.1 Candidatus Obscuribacterales bacterium | reverse complement strand
GATCTTGGCAGCAAATTTGAGTCACTACATCGACGAATCAAAGCTGCTCCATACGAAAATTTGCGGTTTTGCAGCACTACAAATCCGATTCCCGACCGAAATTTAACTTGTTCGGACCTGTCAGGATGTAACTTAGGTTAGAGACAGCATCCGGTGACTCGAATCCGCCCACTGGCACAAACTATCAATCATGTGTTCAGGGGAACTCTCATGTTTTCTTTCTCAGAACAACCCAAGAGATTGCACTAATTAGAATGAATGGGAGGAGCTGAATATCAACGAGCAAAGCAATTACGGCTGCCTGGCTCGAAGAAGCTCCTGTCTGGCTGAACACGCTAATGAGAATTCCTTCGCGCAGCCCCAAACCATTCATCACGAAAGGAGCAATCGTAGACAGTAAGCTGAGTGGTACGGCCACTGCAAACAGGTTCCACGCAATGGCAGCGCCGGTTGACAAAGCAAAGAGGCTGAGCGCGTAGAAATTGAAGAACCACCCAATCGTGGCGCTGCACAAGGAGAGCACAAGAGCCGCGCGATTGTTGCCTAAATCGCGCAATGCTTCCGCAAATGGAATTACCTTATGCAAAAGCGGCTTGTCGAAAGAGCGCAGCCATGCAATAAAACGGTTAGCCGCCGCAGTGGGCCAAAGAGCCAAACTCCATACAGCAACCATAATCGCAAGGTTTGTTCCGCAGATAGCGATAGCGATGGGTGCTAGCGCTCCTGTTAAATTGATTGCTCCCCAGAAAGCCCACATTGCCAAGGCAAGCGAGCTGGAAATACGTGCCACCGCCGCAGCAGCGGTGGCAGAAGCCACGCCGATCTGATTGGACATTTGCAGTATGCGCACAGCCTCCCCTCCCAGTCCGGCAGGAAGAAGCTGAGCAGGCCCCAGCATCTGGGTATAAGTGCGCAGAATTTGCCCCCAACCTACAGGCTTCATCGAACGTATGAGAACGCCCCACTCCAAAATGGCGAAACCCATAACAGCCGCAGTTACAAGCCAACCAATAAAGATCAAATTCCAATTCGCCTCCCGAAATACCTCAAAAGCTTTGCCAAAGTCCACCTGCAAAGAAATAAGCCAGAGGCAAAACAACGTGCCTGCGATGCGAACAGGCCATGACGCCAGTAGCTTCATCGCGGACATGCGCTTCTCTTTCTCATCCGGATTCAACTCAGACGGACTCATCGAATCAAATGCTCAATTTCAGTTTCATGCAGCATCAGCGTCACGGACGATGTTTTTGATGACTCGTTTCTGGGTTGCCTGTTCTTCTTTTCCATGTGTATATCAAGCTCGCCAATGAACATTGGCGGCGCAAGCCAAAATCCGCCTAACGCGCGCCTGCTTTGACCGATGCGACGGACTGGGAGCGCTTAAACACGTTCGGAGCCCTCAACCGCATGCAAACCTTCTCGAAAGCATCCGTGGGCCCCTTCCAAAGTAAATCGTCGACAGTCTCAAAGACAGGCGCGTCCAATCTAAGGGTCGCTAATGTTCGGAAGAGCAGCGCATCCTCCCAAAAATCGAAAAGAGTGGCAGCCAGCTTGCGGCTGTTTCGAATGGATAAGTCCCATTGTTGCGCATCTTTTGGTATATCTTCGAGATGAGGATAAATGGCAAGCACCGATGCAGCACCCTTAGCGCCCCACTCAGCCAAGCCGGGATAACCATCGGCGGTGTCACCCACAAGAGCCAGATAATCCGGAATCGATTCCGGCCTTACCCCGAATTTAGCTACCACTCCTGATTCATCCATTTCGACATTACGCCGCCGGTCCAATTGAACGACCCGCGAACCTGCCACACATTGACTGAGATCCTTGTCGGGTGTGCAAATCAAAACTTTGCTGACGTCCTCATCCAATGCCGCCTTCCCGGCAGCAGCGGCCAGTGCGTCGTCCGCCTCAAACTCTACCATCGGCCAGACAAGCACCCCCATCGCTTCCAACGCTTCTTCAAGAATGGGAAATTGGGAATATAACTCGGGCGGTATACCTTCGCTTGTTTTGTAATTCGGATAAAGGTCGTTTCGGAATGATTCAATAACTCGGTCGGTCGCGACAGCCACGTGTGTAGCGCCGCGCTCCAACATGGAGAGAATAGACGCGAGAACTCCGCGCACGGCCGCAATCTCCTGTCCGGATTCGTCAGTCGCCTGCGGCACCGCAAAGAAGTGACGAAACAACTCATATGTCCCATCAACAAGATAAATGTCCATGCGCACTTCCGTGTGTACTAAAACCCGAACGCCGACTCTTGACGAGCAGACGCATATTGATTTTACCACCTTATCAATAGCCGGCTCATTCTGGACACGATAGCGCGCACCGCCTGTGGTGCAACCGTGGATATGCTGAGTCAAAGAACCTAGCAGTCACCGCGAGGCTTCACTGCAATTTTGACCGACATCCCTGACACTCCTTGAGCGTCACACTGCAATCGCGACAAATGTCGAGGGAACTGCTAATGTCCCTATCTCCGCATTTTCTGCAGCGACACATGGCGACCAGCAGCTCATTTTTTCGGCAGAGACTGCACAAAGTGTCAGGCGTCAACCCGAGAAATTGATATGGCTTGACCTCAATGTCGGCGCAGCATGATTGGCACTGGTGGCGCGTTCTGGCGCATTGCTGGCAAATGCTGAGAGAAAGGCTGGGGGTAGAGCCCTTACAATCAGCGCAACTTCCGCATGCCATTAGAAATGCCAGAGAAGCGCAGTTTTGACAGAATACACCGATCATGCGTGAGTCCCGGTCCTGGGGCTAATATTGAAACGCAATGCAATTAGCAGCCGCATCCACAGTATACCGTCGGTCCCCAAATATCTTTGGTTCTACCAATGGCTTCTGTACCTCGTCCTCAGCGAGCGATCCGGGCGCGACTTGCAGAGTCATGACAAAGAGAACAACAAAGCTGAAGAGGAGTTTTCGCAATTTTGGGCTCATTGATTTTGCTGAGCTCTCTATCCCAATAGTACAATTCCATTTGGACAGCCGCTCGAAACACATGACAAAGCCAGCAAGGGGATTACTTTCGCCGTGATTAGAGTTGTCGGCATTTTGCTCTGGTCGCTTGTTCCGAGCTTAGCAATCTGGGTTGGTTTGTATGTTATCAAAAGTGCCGCCTGGACTTTCTTTCTTTACCATGTACTGTGTCTGGCGCCCTCAATAATGCTGGGAAGATCACTGTGGCTGCCAACCTGGCTCAAGCCGCGTGTCAGAGACGTGGCCTTGCTGGTTCCAACCGCCATCTTGTTTAGCGGCATAGCATTAGCTACCTATGAATTGATTGGACCGCTGCTGCTTTCCAATGATGCAGTAGTCGAGCTCTTGAGGCAGCAAGGCTACAACAAGCACATATTTTGGCCGTTGAGCTTTTATGCAATTGTGGTGAATCCCGTTGTCGAAGAGATTTATTGGCGCGGCGTCGTCCTCAATGAATTGGAGCATCTCGCGCATACAAGGCGCTTTGCCTTGCTCTGGTCGTCATTTGCCTACGCGCTCTTTCACTACCCAATTTTCAAATTGGTGCTCTTCCCGGGATGGGCAGAGTTGGGAACCTTCATGCTTGCAATTTACGGCGCCTTTCTTGCCATCATCTACAAAACAACGGGCTCAATAATCACAACGGCAGTGGCGCACGGACTACTGACGGATACGGCAGTAATCGTACTGATCCTCGATTTGTTTCACAGGTATCCGGGCACTTTGTAATGGACAATGACTCCAGTGAGAAGAAGTTCGCAATCCGAATGAGGGACACGGACTGCAAGATCCTTTCGAGCATTTTCGATAAGCCAATCGGAGGCCCCGTCCTGCGCAAGCAGGCGCATGGCAGGCGCTGATATAATGCTCTATTCAAAACCCAGCACGTGAGGCGTTATGCCCGTCAGGCGATATTTGTGGCCACTCAAAGGGCAATCCCAATCTGGTTATGGCGACCTACAGGCGAGAACTTATATGAATCCAATGAGAAGACTAATTGTTGCTTCCGTTTCCCTCGTGGCAGCAAGCGCAACCCTATATGCGTTTGCTCCTGGTGCTTCCCTCGCTAACGACATAAGCCCGCTGACACATGACATACCTCTATTGGCTCAGTCCAGCGCGGGTCCGCCGCAAGCTCCATCCTTCTTAAAACAGGCTGGACAAAAACTTCTGCAAAATGCGCAGAAAGAACTGTTGCAGAACGTAAATCAGAAATTGAACCCGTCTACTAACGGGGCGACGTCGTCAGGAACAGCAGTGAATATCTCGGCACCAAGACAACCGGCACCCTGTCGATGCTGGATTATGCCTGGAGAGAGGCCGATTGCGTGCCTGCTTTGCATACACGGCCTTGGATTGAGCAGCAAATCATATGAATACTTCGGCTCGGAACAATCCAAGCGAGGTCTCGCTGTCTATGCAATCGACGTCCGCGGATTCGGCGCCTGGATGAATGCCAAGGGCAAAACCAAAGTAAATTTCGACGACTGCCTCGCTGATATCAAGCAAGCTCTTGAATCTATTCGCGCAGCGCACCCCGGGATCCCCGTGTACATTTTGGGCGAATCGATGGGTGGCGCTATCGCATTGCGGGCGGCATCCATGTATCCCGACCTGATCGACGGTCTCATCTCCTCCGTGCCGGCGGGAGAGAGATTCAATCAAGGAAAAACCAGCCTGAAAGTGTTTCTCAATCTCCTGAGCGGTTTCGATGTAACCAATCTTGGCAATGACGTGCTCAATCAAGCAACGCAAAACATAAAGCTCAAATCGCAATGGAAGGACGATCCGCTCGCTCGCTTAGACTTGACACCACAAGAGTTGATTCAGTTTCAGGACTTTATGAACAACAATCACGAGGCTGCGAAAAAAGTCGCGGACATGCCGGTTCTCTTTGTTCAAGGCAATGGAGATAAGCTCGTAAAGCCCGAAGGCACGTGGGAGCTCTTCAACTCTGTTGCAGCCAAAGACAAATCGTTCTTTTCCGTGCCGGGCGAGCATTTAATTTTCGAGGAGGCACAAACCCAGGAAGCCGGTCCAAGAGATCAGAATTTCCGCGTCATCTCTTCATGGCTGTCGACGAAGGTCGGGCGAAGAATGCGCTTCGGAAGGCGTGTTGCTTACGGCGGCCCCGGCATGGGGAGCGCACTCGATGGTGCAATGGGCGGCGGAATGGGTGCCGGGATGAGCAACACTATTGGAGGCGGCATGCGCAGCGGCATAACAGGCGGCACGCCGGGTTACACCAGTGGCGGCATAGCGGGCGGCACCACCGGATATACGGGTAGCGGCATAGCAGCAGGCGCGCCAGGATACACGAGTGGTGGCATGGCAGGCGGAGCCCTCGCTTCGTTTGTAAATGTCCAGGGACTGGAAGGTCCGGCGCAGATGATCGACAACGGGCAGTATGCAAATGCGATCTCGGAACTTGAGCGCATCAGTGCGCAGCGACCGTACGATCAAAATGTTTTCGGTCTGCTGGGCAGAGCTTATTACCTTAGCGGACAGCCCGACAAAGCTGGATATTACTTCCGGCGTGCAATGCGCATGGGGCGAGCCGGGGGCACGCAAGCCCGAGGATGGAACTCATTCCTCCTCGATTTGAGCCGCCAGGCTCAATTAGCCCTTCAAGGAAATGTCCAGGCTGGTGCGGCAACGTCTTCGTTTCCCTTCGCCGGCTTTGGCGGTGTTTCCGCAACGAGTTCCGCAGCCGGATCGTGGGGCACCAATGGCAGTAGCACAACTTATA
>DATNRC010000387.1:0-4525 GCA_036703705.1 Candidatus Obscuribacterales bacterium | reverse complement strand
TGCGCAACGGAGAAGCCGGCGTGAGCCGGCCTGCGCTCCCAGGGAGATTTACCCGTAAAGGCGGCGAGGGCCGAGGAACTAGAAACGCTATTATTGGCCAAGCAATCTCGGTTTTGGAATCGATTTACTCGTTGGTTTTTTGGTCAACGGTAGCTCAAGGGTACCTGGCCGCAGTCTTACGAAAAGTTTTGCCAAGCCACTCGGCTTCTTGTCGTAGGCAAACGTAAGCTCCTCCTGATGCCGCTTTCGTTCCGCTTCACCGTCCTTGTGCAGGCGCTCCAGCTCGGCCTCTTGCGAGCGCACCTGATGACGAAGCTGCTCTGCCGTCGCCTTGAGAGCTGCCTTCTCGCTTTCAGATTGATGCAGTGCTTTTTCAAGCTCGGCGATCTTATCTGTCAGCGCTTCATGACGCGCAGCGTCCGACTCGCTTTCAGCTTCCAGCCGCTCGATCGTTTGGAGCGCTTCCTGAAATTGGGCTTTTGCTGCTTCGACTTCCTCGGCCGCCTGCTCGCGGACGGCGGTAACTTCCTTGCCGGCTTCTGCCGCGGCAGCCCTCCAGGCGGCCCCAAATGCCGATAAGACTGCATCGGGGATGGCCGCAGCCTTATCCGTGACGGCCGCGGCTCGCGATTCCTCCCAGGCGGTCAGGTGCTTATAAATGGTCGTGAAGCTACCACTGCCCAAAGCAGTCAGCAACGCCGTTGGTGTGACCTCCCTGCCCTGAGCAACCAGGGCGTCAGCGGCCGCAAATACCTGTTCTTCCGTTATTGATCCGCGCCGGGCCGTTCGAATCCTCCCGTGCGTAATATCGATATCTTGTCATAACTAATGTAATTTACGTAATAATCACAATTTACGTAACTTATGTAATCCGGATCTCCTTGGCAAGAACCGTCACCCAGGCGACAATAGAAGGCATGGGCCGCGAATTTGACGAGGGTGGAGACAATGCAGCCGGCAGATTCCCGGCCAGCTCAACTGTAGCCTTTGAAGGCTACAACACGACCGGACAGTCTCTTGCCACGGCAGACCGCTCGCTAGTGAATGAGGGCGTATTGCCTGCGGGCAACGACTTGCTCCAGGCGCTTCAGGACGCGCAAAGTAGCAGCCTGGACCTCCAAGGCAAGCCGGTAAATGACGCCAGTAACACGATCAACCTCGGCGGTAAGGTTTACGACGCGACCAATGTAGTAGCGGAAGCGCAGCCGGGAACCGATCAGAGCCAAAAGAAAACTGCCGGGCCTGGCGAGTACGTCACGGTCCATACAGAACATGGAAAGCTGAACATTCCGGAGGGCAATCCTGCGTTTGGCTTACCAACTAACTTTGAAGCCTATTCCAAGAATGTCAATGAGTACGTCAAGTGGATGGAACGATGGAATTCAAACTACTATGGCTGGAGAGACATGGATGGGAAGCAAAGGGAGGATTTCGCAAATGCACTGCGCCACTCTCTTGGTGTCGGGTATCTGGTCTTTCAAGGCATGCCCCCCGAAATGGCGGTCAACAAGGCATTGGAGCATGAAGTCGGGGATGCCAGCTTGGATAGCAGGCAGGACAGACACAACAACATCTGGGGCGCCCAGACCGCGGACAAAATGGCAAAGGAAGGCAAGACCTGGTATGACTTCGTGGCCAACGCCACTTATTCAGCAGCACAGGCGGCATTCCATAATAAGGGTTTCTTAAAATAACAACTCTACTTCCAGCCATTCATCAACGACGGGTTAACGGCAACGTAATGATCTCCGGGAGTAGCACAGAAGAGCCGCGCTCGGAATCCGAATTATAACCACCGACAAGAAGCACCTCTCTGCCATCCAATCTCAGCAAAGTTGCAGATTGCCGGGTCCGACACAACTCGCCCAATTCCAAACTGGAGCGAGTATTAACCTCATAAAGCTCTACTGATTTGGTTTCCATCCCGTTGGGGCTTGGACCCAGATCTGTTTGACCACCAGCAATCAAAACATGATCACCATCCAACGGAATAACAGAATGGTAGATTCTATCTACCTTCAGCTCGCCCCCGGCGACTATTGTTTTCGATTTCGGATCAAGAATGTCTACAGCCTTGGCTAACGACCCTTGGGCTGTGAGAGCCTTGCCGCCACTGATCAACCACTTTCCAGTCGGCAACTGTGTGATGTTGTGTTCAACACGAGGACAGCTCATGTCCGGCCCCGCTTCAAGTTTCTTATCGGACACATGCCAGAAGAATGTCTTCTTTGACGCTCTGGGGAGGCTGCCTTCTTTCTCGGGTTCATATCCGCCGCTCAAGAAAAGAAGCCCATTCCCGAGATCCGTCACCGCGTAGGCACTTGACCCATTCGGCAATCTCTCTGGAAGTCCAAAATGTTTCCGGCGATCTTCAGGGCTAGCATCAGGATTCAAGCGGCCCACCTTCTTCCCATCGAGGAAAACCTGATCGCCGTCGATCCTTATCCGTTCTGTTTTTAGTTGACGACTGATTGATGTTGGTGTGGGCTCAGGTGCTTGTTTTTCGACTGATGCACAGCCAGTCAGCACCAGCACACAACCGCTGATCATCGAAACTCTGCGAACCAAGCTTGAACCAGCCATCTCTTGCGTGGCTCCTACTTCTTGTCCAAAAGCCGTGCCAGCTCTGAGTCACGCCAGCTCACGAAATCAGAACTGCCATTGCCGGCGAGCAGCTCGTATCTGGTCCAGAGATTGTTGCCGTCTACAATTGCATCATGTATCCACCAGTCCTTGGGAGGTACAAGCGCAGTGCTGTAGGCCCGGCTATTTTTCTTCCACCAGCCATCCGCGAAAGCCGCCTGCTTATCATACGGAACGTGCGCCCTATCAAATGGATCTTTGGCGTCCCTGCCGCCTGCATAGCTGCGTAAACTCGCATCCAGCGGGTTCTCCACCGGCGCCTCCTTCAAGTACCGCTGAAAGTTTTCCCAACCGCCACCGTTTTGCACGATAAATTGATGAAGGTCATAAGCCCATTCGCACTGGGTTCTTGGCTCGACATCCTTATAGCCAGACCTGAATTGAATGTCTGACTTCGCTCCGAAGTAACAGCCCAACGGCTTTTCCTTCGTGCCTCCTCTGACCGGCGTGATCTTGCTGCTCAGTACGTCCTGGGTAAGCTCATACAGCTTCTGAACAACTTCGGTTCGCTGCTCCTGGGCGAACACAGAAAGCCGCAAAACCAGCATCAAAAGCGCCGCTACAAGAATCCTAATCATTTCTGTTTGTCAGCCTCGCACTCAATTGTCTCTATCGATCCAAGTTCGGCCTCCAGCTCTTCGATTGTTGGGAGCTGACCTTTCAGCTTGTCCGGCAAGGATTCTGTTAGTGAAAACTCCGACACACCGATTGGTTTGTTGATATCTCGAAGCGCATATTCAGCCACAAAGCGGTTCTTGCTTCTGCACAGAAGCATTCCAATACTTGCTTTATCGTCTGGATGCCTCAGTATGTCATCGACTGCTGACAGGTAGAAGTTGAGTTGTCCCGCATATTCAGGCTTGAATTCGCCGCCCTTAAGCTCAATTACGACGTAGCACCGCAAGCGCAAGTGGTAGAACAGCAAATCGATGTAAAAGTCTTGGTCGCCGACATCCAAGTAATACTGCCTTCCGACGAAGGCAAAGCCTACTCCAAGTTCTATCAAAAACTTCTGGATGTGATCTACAAGAGCTTTCTCGATGTCGCGTTCATGAGCTTCTTCATTCAGCGTGAGAAAGTCAAAGTTATACGGATCTTTCAGAACTTGCTTAGCTAAGTCGGACTCCAATGCAGGCAGGGTCCTGGAGACGTTAGTAATAGCTTGTCCCTGTCGTTTATGAAGTCCGGTATCTATTTGCATTCCCAGGATAGAACGCGACCACGCATGTTCAGTAGTTTTGGCGACGTACCATTTACGTTCTGAAGGGTCCTTGACCTTCTCCAGAATGAGTATGTTGTGCCCCCAGGGAATTTGTGTCACAGCCTGTGGCACAAATTCGGATTCGCTGCGGTATGCCAGGTATAGTGCCCTGATCCGGTACAGATTACGTCGAGAAAAGCCCTTCATTTCGGGGAATGCGACCGCTAAATCCTTGCTTAGCCGGTCAAGCACCGCATCTCCCCAGCCGGCATGTTCCTGCTGTTCAACAATCGATTTGCCCAATTCCCAATACAATCCAATCAGCTCGGAATTTACAGCTACAGCCGCTTTGAGCTGAGAAGTGCGAACCCGCTCTTTAAGTTGTTGCAGGAACTTTTCGTAACCGTCTAGCAGCTTCACTATGTCCGTCGCTTTGGTCTTTGGGGATTTTGTCATGTTGTCTTTCCGATGCTCCTTCCTCACTCGATCAATCCTTCCAGCGCACGCTGCTTATCACCAACGGTTGGCAAAGTGTAGCGCTTCGTAGTTTCGAGGCGCTTGTGCCCGCCGATTTCCGCAACCAGAATAAGATCGTTGCCGTTCCGCACCAGATTGGTAAGAAGCGTGTCGCGCAATATATGGGGCGACAATGCCAGTCCGCATGAATGCCCAACTTTTCTG
>DATNRC010000386.1:0-3764 GCA_036703705.1 Candidatus Obscuribacterales bacterium | reverse complement strand
TGTCGATCATGGCGTCATATACTATGAGGGCTCCCCCCTCGTTGAGCGCTTTGTAGGCCTTTGCCACAAGCATGCGTTTTTGCTCCAGATTCCAGTCATGCAAGATATGACCCATTACAAGGACATCGGTGTTCGGCAAATCATGCTTGAAGAAATCTCCTGCATGAAACTTCACACGTGCCGAGAGGCCGTTTTGCCGGACATAATCGGTGAATATAGGCTCGACGGCAGGTAAATCGAAACCGGTCCCCTGCAAGTGCTCATGTGCCCTGGCCACCTCGACGGCAAGGGCACCCTGGGCAGTGCCGACATCACAGAATGTGGTGTACTTGCTCCAGGGAAATTTGGCCGCAATCTCTCTGGCGTTGGCGAGACTAATTCCTGTCATGGCGCTGAGGAATAGTTTCAACTTCTCTTGGTCCGAGTAAAGCTCAGAGAAAAGATCCTCTGTGGACTGCTTAGCCTCGCTTTCCGGCCTGCCTGTTTTCAATGCATGAGAAAGCTTGCCCCAGCTTTCGTAGAGCCGAGAATTGATCATGAGGAGAAAACCGCCGATGTATGACGGTTTTGATGGATCAAGATAGAAATCTGCTTCTTCACTGTTGTAATACAAATTGTTTTTGCGCTGCAGCATGCCAAGCGCCACCAGGGCATCAAAGAAATCGCGGCTCCCTCGCTCGTGAAGGCCAAGAGTGCGAGTCAGCCTTTCGGCGCTGGACGGCTCCTTTGCCAAGGCCCCGAACACTCCGAGCTCAACTGCAGAGAGCAAAGTTTTCGCGCCCCAGAATGCCAAGCCGAGCTGCATTATCTTGTCCGGGGCGACACTGTTCGTGCTTGTATCTTTGACGGCTTGGACAGACATGACAATGCTCCTCCATCTTTTTGTGAAGCGATCAGATTACCACAGTTTGGGCGGCTGAAGAAGTTTGGCAGGCCCGCGAACCTCTGGGCCGGGACAAAGCTTCGCGCATGCTTTCCGCAAATAGGAAAGATGAGCCTCAATAACCGATAGTTTCAAAATATCGTTGAAGCTGCGCTTTCGTGTCGATGGTCGCTTGCCTGCACCAGTCGACAAGCACCAATTCGAATTCAGACAATAGTGTTGATAAAGTGTCTGCCGCTAGACTTGCGTCCGCTACCGCCATCACCTTCAAACCGGCAACCGAGACGGCGTCCTTTTGGGCCAGACCGTAGTAGATGATTCCACCCGCGCCTTCAAACGCAAACCCGTTTTGAATCACTTCGTTTGCCGGCAGGCCGCTGGTATTAAAATATGCGATGCAATCAAATGCGGTGGCGGCCTTAAGAGCTGATTTGAAATAAGAGAGGGAAAGATGACAACCGGCGAGCGGCTCGGGAATCTCTTTGCGGACGTGTATGGCCTGGAAAAATCCAGCCGGCACGCGCCGCTCCCGGTATATCTCCTCAATGCCCGCCAGCTCCAGCTCTATTTTTGGCGACAGCGCTTTAGACACCACTTCAATCTGGCGCCAGTCGTCCTCATGCATCTCATAAAGTCGCCTGCCTTTGGTATCGGCGCTCACTACCGCACCGAGGTCATTGCTTATCGTCGGCAGGCTGAACAAGATATCGTCGGGAGCTGCCACCTGCGCTGTTGCCGGGCGGACTTTCAGGAGCAACTGACAGGACTTGGAATAGGTTGCGCGATCCGGCGGCTCAGCCTCGACAACGTCATACTCAATTCCGCCAAGATGAACTGTTGTCGCTTGATCGAAACGCTCGGGGAGGTCCGCCGGATTTTGCTTTGTTCTAGTAATCACGCTTCCATCATCAATATCGATGACGGTCACCTCTACCTTTTGCCCGCCGAATAAGAACATCCGTGCCCCGCCTTAAAAGTGAGGATTATAAACCAGACGAGCTGCCAATGAGGGGCTTAGGCGGAGCACCGGAGCTGGAGGTGCCTTCCCGTTTGGCGCGAAAAGGCTCGGGCGCTCGGCCTGGGGACGGCGAAAATCGAGGAGCGCCAGGGAGCGGGGAGCGGAAATTCCGGGCGCTTCGAAAATTTAAGTAGCCAAAGGGAGGTTGTCAGTATAAAATACAAACACCTTTTCCTGGCTTCCGTTTACCAATAGCAAAGACCTAAATCATGTCCGCAAATCCTCTGGAAAGCCTGGCCTCTGTTGGCGATCGCGTCGGCGACGGCGCCGCCATGGCCATGTCCATCGCCTCCACCGTGATGAAGGAGATCGGCTGCGGACCTGGCGATAACTCGTTTAATGAGGCCTGGAAAGCAATGACAGTACCGGGCCCCGTGAATAACTTCCTGCACAACGTCATTTTCGGCGACAGCAAGAGCAAGGTTTGACCGCAACAGGCGGCACGCCCCATCATTCCCGCTGTGCTAACATCAACGGTTGTCCGTGTGATGAGGCGAATGACATGCAGCAGGCAAAAGCCGGCACAAAACAACTGGCACCAGTGCTAAAGGCATTGCTGGAAAGACTCATTGACTACGCTGGTATGTATCCTCCTGCCGGACTATCGCTCGAGGAGACGCTGGCAAATTACAACCAGTATCGCCAGTCGGATTACGCATGGATGCTCAATTCGCTGGTAATCGGCGCATCAGAGCTCGACAGGGTGCCGGCGTCCCTTGACGGTTCGCTCGCCGTCCTGGCAGAAAGCGATGAAAGCCGGGCAGCGACCCTGGAAACAAAGAAGATTGTTGCGGCTGAGCGCCCTGTCTATTGCGAAGTCCCGCTTGAAAGCATGCACGAGTTGGAGAGAATCAAACAGTCTGGCTGCTACGCCAAAATCCGTACCGGGGGAGTAAAGCCTGAGGCAATTCCTGCACCGGCAAGCGTGTCTTCGTTCATTCTTGCTTGTGCCGATCTCAGGCTGCCGTTCAAAGCAACGGCGGGACTGCATCATCCTGTTCGCGCGGAACACGCGCTGACTTATGAGCCTGTAGCACTGCGGGCGGTGATGCATGGCTTCCTCAACATATTAATGGCGTCATCCTTTGCCTGGCATGGCGAGCGCGATATTGAAGTGATAATAGGTGAAACGGATCCGTCTGCATTTGCTTTCGATGACAAAGCTCATTGGCGGGGCAAATCTCTCGATGCCAAGCAAATTCGTGAAGCAAGAAAGAATTTCATCCATTCCATAGGCTCCTGCTCTTTCGAAGAGCCGGTCACTGAGCTTCAAGCACTGGGACTTTTGTGATTTGCAAAATCATATCGCGGCATAATTCGCCGCTTTCGGAGCAAAGCCATAAGGCCGGGCGAAAATGCATTTTGCTGTTGCAGCGTCAGGCAGCGCGGATGACGTCATTCCTGTGTTGATGATCGCACGCAAATCAGAATCGCATGTACAGTATTAGGCAAACCACTCATTGGCCGCGAGGAACCCATGAATGACCGAAGCACACAGCGGCGCAGAAATCACCGCCTTTGTTACAAGGATAGAGGCTCCTGAGGGCGTGGACACTCAAGTCTTCACCAATTGGCTGGTGCAATTGATGATGGCCGGCGCCAGGTTCTCGGGCTTCTGGAGCGGTGAGATGATTGCTCCTCATGGCAAGTCAAGAGAGTGGAGCATCATTCAACGTTTCAGCACCGAGCAATGCGCCGTCACCTGGAAGCAATCGATTGAGCGTCAACGTTTGCTGGAAGCTTTGAGAACACATACGAATGGAGTGGCGCCTGAAATTTTCGAAGACATCTCAAGCGGTATCGAGACTGGTGGCAGTGTCGCCACGGCCATCATTACCGATGTCAAGCCGGAAACGGAGGAGG
>DATNRC010000385.1:0-16070 GCA_036703705.1 Candidatus Obscuribacterales bacterium | reverse complement strand
ACTTGTGCGTGAGATGGTCTCTCGAAGACATAACAATGACGTGGTGGTGCTGTCTCACGCGGAGGGCATCGAGCCGCTCTTCGGAATCTATTCGAAGAATTGCATAAAACCTCTTGAAGAGTCGCTCTTTGCCGGCAATTTCTGTTGCCCATGCTCTCACTTCTTGCACGAGCGCAGTATTGAATTCTTCACCATCGGTGGTGCTCTTCGGCACCAGCCGGTGCACCAATCCCAGATTATAACCATGCTGCGCCGTGATAGGCGATCCGGTGAGGATCATCTCCTTTGCCTTGGATTTGCCTATGAGCCTCGGCAAACGCTGAGTGCCGCCAGCACCGGGGATGATACCAAGTTTAACTTCAGTCAGGCGCAAAACGGCTTCTTCCACCATTACTCTCAGATCGCACGCCAGGGCCAGCTCTGTGCCGCCGCCGTATGCTGAGCCGTTGATGGCGGCGATGACGGGCTGCGGCATCGTCTCTATCGTGCGCATGGTTTTCTGGATCAGGGAAAGATAATCAAGCGTTTCGGCCGGCGTCATCCCCTTGCGTTCCGTGAGATCCGCACCGGCACAAAATGTTTTGCTGCCGGAGCCTATGATGGCTATGACGCGTGTCGAGCGATCGGCTGCCGCTTCCTCGCAAGCCTCGACGATGGCTTTGAGCAGGGGGCGGTTGAGGCAGTTCATCACTTTGGGGCGATTGAGCTTGAACCACGTCAATCCCTCTTCCTTTTCGACAACCAATACTCTTTCCGTATCGTTCAACGTTCCTGTGCTCCCCTGGCTCACTTCTTCGCCGCTGTCGGTTGCGCGCTCGGACTTATCTTTGTGTTTCGCGTCGACAGGCATGCCCTCAAATACCTCCCAGGCAGTTGTTTCTCCAAAATTTCCTCGGCCAGGCGACCGGCATCGATCAGTTTCTCCAGATTTATGCCCGTTCTCAATCCCAGCCCATGAAGCATGTAAACAAGATCTTCCGTTGCCAGGTTGCCCGCCGCACCCGGCGCATAGGGGCAGCCGCCCATTCCCCCGAGGCTGGCATCGAAAGTCTTGATACCGCATTCCAATCCGGCAAGCACATTAGCAAGGGCCGTGCCGCGCGTGTCGTGGAAGTGCAGAGCGAGCTTATCGAGAGCGACGCTCTTCAAAAGAAGCTGGACAACATCTGCGACCTGTTTGGGCGTCGCAGCGCCGATTGTGTCGCCAAGCGAGATTTCATCGACGCCGATAGAAAGAATTTGCTCTACAACCTTCGCCACCTGGTCGGGTGAAACACTCCCTTCGTAAGGACACTCAAACACGACAGAAAGATAGCAGCGGATCCATTTGCCATCCGCCCTCGCCTGGCGCGCCACCTCACCGAGAGTTTCAACAGCCTCGGCTATCGACTTATTGATGTTTTTCTTGCTGTGTGATTCGGTGGCCGACATGAAGAGGGCGATGTGTTTTAGTCCGGCCTCGCAGGCAGACTGATAGCCCTTGAGATTGGGGACAAGTGCCGTCGCAATGACATCCGGCGGCAGCTTGACCGTCTTCGCCACCTCCAGCCCGTCAGCAAGCTGCGGTATCCACTTAGGCGAGACAAAGGAAGTAATCTCGATGTTCTTCAAGCCGCTTTCCGCAAGGGCCTCGATAAGGCGCACTTTGTCGGCTGTTGAGACTTGCCGCGGCTCGTTTTGCAGCCCGTCGCGAGGTCCCACCTCGACTATTCGTATGTCTCGGGGCAATCCTTCGAACACTTGAACCCCTTCGCATCTCGCAGCGGGCGAGCCTCAGCGGCTCTCGACGTCTCACTCAAGAATCAGGAGCGGGTCGCCCTCATTGACGAAATCACCGGCGCCAACCTTGACCTCTTTCACCGTGCCGGCAACTGTCGCCTGGACAGGCAATTGCATCTTCATGGACTCGAGGATGGCAATTTCCATGCCGTCGCTCACTGTGTCTCCCGGCTTTACCAGGATGTCGACAACGATCCCTGCCATCATGGACGGAACTTGTTTCATTTCTGTTTGCGCAATCATGAAGGAACACTAGACCTCAGTCTTGAGATCAGTAATGTTAGCAAAGGCTCTGGGCTTTTAGCATGATTTATATGTAAGCGCGCCCGAGCCCGCAGGCATCCGTGCACAGATCGAGAACTGATCGAGAGACAATGAGAAGCCTTGAAACTGCTAGCCAGCGCGAATGGGCAAGGAGCCGCAACTCATCTGAACAACCCTCTCAAGGCATCGTTGATGCTCTTGACGGTGTCATCCTCCCCCTCCTCGCCAGCGCCGGCTTGAGGTTGCGCCGGTTGTTCTTCGCTTGCCGGCGCACTTGCCGGTGCGCTTTCCTGGTACGGCTCTTCGTGCATCGGCTCAGGTTGAGCCGCCATCGGGGACGCCGAAAGTGGCGCGGCTTGCGGGAGGGTGACTGGCACTTCCGGAGCAGCAGGGGCAGGCGGAATGTTATGCTCTGCAGAAGCCCGCCCGGCCTGTGTGACGGGTTTGGTGATTTCAATCGTTTGACTATGCTTCTCTAATCTGCTTGCGCCGGGAACCACAGGAGTTACGGGCGGCGGGGGCTCAGGCGCCGGCGCAGCCTCAACCGGTGCAGGCGCTGCCACCTGCACGTGCGCTCCCGATTCAACGGCGGGACCGATAGCAGCTGCCGGAGAAGGCGCAGCGGGAGCAGGGGCTGGAGGTGGTGTACTTGCAGGAACGCTCGCTACAGGCGCGGGCGCGCTCGAAGCCGCACCTAACCTGGACTGGCGCGGGCTCGGAGGTGGTGCGGCGTTGCCGTCCTTTTCCGGCTCTTGCGCCGGCTGGGTCGGCTTGGCATTGTTGCCGGTCCAACTCGCCTCTCCGGTATAGCGCGCCATCATCTGCCGGATTTTCTCTTTGTCCTCGGCAACCAGCGCTAACCTTTCCTTTGACTGGATTATCCTCTCCTCAAGCTCTTGAATTTCTTGCTCAACCACATTGATTTCTTCGCGAGTCAGAGCTTCTTTCTCGTCGAATTCATCGAGCAATTGCTTCAACATCTCGGGATTGATCGTCATCTTCCGTGAAAACTCCGCTTGGCCAACCAACGCCCATAGCCGGGGCGCCTGTCTAAGAACTTATTACCACTATTGGTCCAATTTAACCAGATGTAGTTAAAGCCATCCAAATGCTTCCTTTTGCCATGGTAGTAAAGTAATTCATGACAAGGGACGCGTCGGTCCGCCGCCGCGTGCCACCGCATGAGGTGTCATCTCGGGCAGGGATATTTATCTGCCGCTTTTGGCCGCTCTTTAACCTGCAGCTTCCTCTTCTTTCTTAGCCGCCGCTTTGCTTTCTTCCACAAGGTTTGTAAACAGCCACATGCACAGTTTATCCAGCGAGTCGACGGGAGGAACGCTGTCAGCCATGCGCCACATCATGCCCTGCTCGGTAATCTTCACCTGGAGCCTGGCCATCGGCTTATACTCGCTTTCCGTCTTGCTCAGCGCCATTATGCGATTGACAGGAATCTGGTAGAACTCAATTGCGTCGTCTTTCCCGCGAATTACAAGACTGTAGGTGCGTGTCGAAAAACGAGCGCGGAAAAATGTTTTTGTCTCTTCTACTTCGCGCAATTTGTTGTAGCGAGTCACTTCCGTTACATCACCAGATATGGTGCCAGAGACATGCAAGTCTGTTCCGGCAGCGACCTGATTAAACTCATAGGCATAGCGCTGGAGGAGTTGGAATATCTTGTCGACCAACATCTCCACGCCCTTCTTGTAAGCAGCTTCCCGATAAATCTGCTGAAGCTGAACGCCTCTCTGCTCAGCAAGAAAATTTACCGAATCTTCTTTGAGGCGGCTCATCCAGTCGCTGCTGGGAGTGACCGACTCAGATTCGTGATAGACAAGGATTTGCTGAGCGATGGCAGTCTGCAAATCGTTGTTCAAATTCGACTGCTGCTGTACATGCTCAGGAGCTACTTTCTTGTCGCGCTGGATGTTGCCTTGACGTGCGGGATGATTGTCCAGGAATTTCCGCTGGTCGCGGCGCGGATCTCCTCCCTTTGAAGGGTCACCCCCCTTCTTGTCCCACATGGCTCCCTCCTTTCCGGAGTGTGTTGTAGCACGCCACGCCGGAATCCTCACTCCTTAAGTCCTTTACCCGTGGCAATAGGAAACAAAACGAGACGACGTCTATAAATATTATGAGCAATTAATGTTAGATTGTAAATTACCTCTCTCTCTGGCGCATACTTAGCGGTGGCATACTCTCTACCGTGCGGCTTAGCCGTGGGAGCAGCCGAAGTAAGCGTCCGAGTTGGGTTGGGTACTGATATGACTGAAGGCAATCAACTGGAAGCAGTGCTGGCGCAGGGCGAAGCCGCTCTGCTTGAATATCATCGCAGCTGCATGGTGCATGTCAAAAATGCCTCGCCCGATTCGGACGGCACTTTCCGGGAGTACTTCTTGAGAGTCCCTCCAAATGTCGGCACTGCCCGCGAGGCAGTAGCGTGGACTTTCAATCTTCGGGGAGAGCAGTACCGTCCAAATATCGAGTCGTGAATTAACGCCTTCTTTCCATGTCATGAGCGCTCTCTCTATCGAGCGCCGATCGGAAAGCACGAGTGACGAAGCCGGCATCAAAACGTAAGGACGGGCATAAAACATGCCTCGTCCTCACGCGCGCTCCAAACCCGAGCCATGCAACTACAAGTTGAATGTAAATGTATTCAGGTCGTTCTGCGTAATGCCGAAGCAGTCAGCGAAGTATTCGTCGTCATGCCGCTCCATTATTGCTCTCTGGTGCTTGTACAAATAATCCAGATACTTTCTCTGTGCTGGAGTGAGGTCAGCATTGGCGCGGAATTGGGACAGGTCCTTGTACGTGATGTAAGCAGCGTCATCTCCCTGCCACGAATTGGCAATCCTTGCAAAATTGTCCATGACGAATTGGCGTCCTTCCCTCATCTCCTTTTCCGACAGCTCGTTGTTTTCGGCAGTCGGCATCAAGTCGAGCTTCCCGGCTGCGCTGAGCTTCTCGAAGGTATACCAATTCAGATCTTTCTTCGTTATTCCATAAACCTCGTCAGCAATCTCGTCATTGCTCTTGCTCATCACTTCTTTTTGATTTTGGTATAGATAGTCGAGATATTTGCGTTGCGCTTCCGTCAGCTTGGCGTTCGCCCTGTACTGAGAAAGATCTTTATAGGTAATGTAATTCTCGTCCTCGCCGCCGAACGATTGGGCAATGGCCGAGAAGTTGGCCATCACATAGCGGCGGCCTTCCTCCATTTCCTCAGGCGTCAGTTCTGCCGGGTTGCTGTTGGCAATCGGCTTTTCCGTGACATTGCCGCCGGCATCCACGGATGGATAACGCAGACTTGGCTGTCCATTCCTTGTCCAACTCTTCCCGTCGGCAGTCTCATATGTGGTGCCATTGGCTTGTTTGACGATTTGTTTGGGACCGTCGATATCGACTACGGTGCCGTTGTTATAGTCGATCGTCATCATGCGGCCGGATTGAATCGTTACTGAATTCTCCGCCACTTTTACTGTCCCTTCAAAAGGCTCTTCCTTGTCGCCCGTTACCGTAACCCATTTGCCTTCCTCTTTCTGGACGAAAACGCGCTGTACACCTGAAGCGTCGGCATAGGTGATTGATTTGACGTTGCCCTGCGCATCTCTTTCAATCTCGCGTGTCTGGCCGTTTGCCAGTTTTGTGCTTGTCTTAACGGTTTCTTGCTCACTCTTGTCGCTGTTGCTCTCTTGCTTTTCGCTGTCTGTGTCCTGCTCCTTGCTATTCTCCTTTTCGTCCTTCTGTTCTTTATCTTCTTTTTGCTCTTCTTTGCTGTCTTCTTTGCTTTCTTCTTTGTTCTGTTTGTTGTTTTGATTCTTGTCCTTGTTCTCGTCCTTCTTCTTCTCGCCGTTGTCCTGATTGTCACTTTGCCTTCGACTCGATTGAGCCTGCAAATACTCGAGATCCTCCTTTGTGAACACCCGAAGCTGCGTGCGCGACGTCAGCGAGTTCCAATCAAGCGGAACAGCAGCCTGTCTCCTCTCGCCCGCAGTCTTTTGATCGATGTCCGTGAAACGCCCATCGTTTGTTCGCTGCATGATAAGCGAACACTCTTCAAATATCTCTTTGTTGGTAATTGGTTTGCGCTCATTTTCCGGGCGAGCGGAGTTCATAATCTCCAGCTTTTCTTTCGCCACCTCATACAAGGTGCGGCCGTTTTGCAGCTTTGCGTCCGCATTTATACCAAGCTCGGTGGCCAGCTTTTTCCTGGACTGATCGTCGGTCGCATTTGCCGCTTCCTTCGTCAGGCGCGCGTTCAGATCGCTCTCTGTGATGCCGTCTTTGCCATCATTTGCATCCTGCTTCCTCAGTCCTTCATATCGTTTGGCAATATCACTCAACATGGCAGCTCGCAAGGGATCGTCTTTCGCCTTGGCGATTTCGCTTTCTATCTTGCTCTTGGTCAATCCGTCTTTCACGCCCAGCTGGTCTTTATTGGCGCTAAGCCACTCCACCGACAGCTTCGGCAGAATGCCATTTTTTTCCAGCTGCTTTGTAAGTTCTTGTACATATGCCTTTCGTGCTTCCGGGTCCTTCTCGTTCTTCTGATTGTTCTCTTGCAACTCCGCTTCAAGAGCCTCACGTGCTTCTTTGGCAGTTTTGTTCTCCACCTTTTCCCTTAGCTTGGCGGCATCGTCCTTCGCTTCTTGTTTTGCGCTTGTGACTTCCTTCTTCTCTTGTTCTACCATCGTCTGGCCTCCAACTGATGAGGAGATGGGGCGAAAATCTGCTTTGGCGGCTGTCCCTGGGGTTGCGCAAACTATAGGGGTCAGTTGTTAGCGAGTTGTTAAATGCCAACCGGCACCAGTTGCGGTCTCTTAATCCTGAAAAATGAGCCACCATGACTTAGAATGGTGTAGCAAACGTCGACGAACCTTCTGTCATGCCATCAGAAGAAAGCCCAGCGGATAATGCTCAGGAATTTGCTTCCCGCGAAGACGACGAAGCCGTTTATGACGACTTCGATGCGGGTGAGCTCATCGGCAAGGTTATTGACGACAAATATGAAGTTGTCTCCTTGCTCGGGCTGGGCGGGATGGGTGCCGTATACATGGCCCGGCACAAAGACATCAACCGTGTTGTTGCCTTGAAAGTCCTCCTCAAGCACCTGGTCGCGGAAAAGCGTGCCAAAGAAAGATTCCGGCAGGAGGCAAAAGCCGCCGGCTCATTACATCATGCCAATCTGATCGCAGTTCATGACTTCGGATTCATTAACGACGAGCAGCCGTTCCTCGTCATGGACTACCTGGACGGCGAAAGTCTCGAGGACATCCTGGAGTCATCAGGCGCGCTCTCTGCAGTAAGATTCCTCAACATCTTCGTGCAGGTCTGCAAAGGATTGAGCCATGCACATGGGCTTGGACTGATCCATCGAGATCTCAAGCCAAGCAACGTCATGATTGTAAAAGGCGAAGAAAACGAGGACATTGTCAAAGTCGTTGATTTTGGCATCGCCAAAGTCCTACCGCAAGGCGACGAGAAGGGGCAGAAATTGACGAAGACAGGACACGTTTTCGGGTCGCCCCTATATATGAGCCCCGAACAATGCCTCGGCAAGCCGCTGGACGCCAGGTCCGACATTTACAGCCTGGGCTGTCTCATGTACGAATGCCTTGCCGGCAAACCGCCTCTGTCCGGTGAAACAACCATGTCCACGCTTCTGAAGCACATAAACGATCTGCCCGACCCGCTCGGCAAGAAAGAGGGAGCTGACGAAGTACCTGCGGAAATCGAGAAATTCATCTTCAAATGTCTGGACAAAGACCCCAATAAGCGTTTTGCATCGACGCAGGAAATGGCCAGCGAATTGAAGCAATTCAAAGAGCGTTTCACCGCCGGCGGTGCAGCACGGAAATCGGGAGAGAAGGGCACAGGCAGCTCTGCCAATGTTTCAAAACGCCATAGTGATTCGCCCCCATCTCCGGCAAGCGGAAAGAAGGCCGCCATTGCCTCTCAAAAAGAAGCCGCATCGCCGGCTAAAGCCAGGGACAACACTGTCAAGCTTTCCGCGGATAAAGAGAGGGAAAAAACAGTGCCTGTTGCCGTTCCAAAAGACGATAAGACAAGCTCAAATGAAGAGACCCAGGCGTTACCCTCAGTGCCGCCATCAGTTGCAGAGAAAACTCTGGCTTTTGTCTCGGATGCCTCGGCATTCGTCTTATCGCTGAATTTAAGAACAGCGCTGGCTTTGACCATCACCGGAATTTGGGTTTACCCGCTTATTCCCTGGCTGCTGGGAGAAAGTGGAGTGAAAATACTCGACACCAGAATTTGGTATGACGATACGCCTTTGACTCTTCTTCGCGGCTCTGAATTTCTTCCCAGACTGATCATCGTCTCCATCTGGATGCTGTTGGGCTTCCTTGTGGCATACATTTTGCTCGCGCCCAAGAAAAGCAATCAATAGGAAAACTCTAGGCGTTTTGCAAGTAGCGCACCATTTGCGTGTATTCGTTGAGATCCGCCGATGTTTGTTGCAGGTCCAGGCCGTCAGCATAGACGTGCACCAGCGGCTCAACGGCATCCGGCAAGACGAGGATCCAATGCTCGGGGCGGGTCTGAATCTTCACGCCATCGAGAAGCTCCATCGGCCGATCGTGATGTTTCTCCACCAGCAAGCGCATGACTCGCCCCTTGCGCTCCCATGGGCAATGAACTGAATCGACTTGATAAATGAGCGGCGGCAAGTCTGCAACTGCTTCGCTCAATGTCCTGCCCTGGAAGGTGAGATGCTCCAGGACTTGCCCGGTGGAAAACATCGCGTCATAGCCGTTTTGAAACTCGGGAAATATGAAGCAACCATTGGCGCTGCCGCCCAGCGCCGCCCCATCGAGCTTCGCCGTCGTGCTGCCTATTTCGGTCTCTGACGCCTTGCAGCGGACAACTTTGCAATTGTATCGGGAAGCAATTCGTTCGATTGTCGAGCTCGCGCTCACGGGCACAACGATGGAGCGACCGGGTTTGTCGCGCAGGATTACATCGGCAACCACGGCAAGCAAAAGCTCTCCTCGAATAATCTGACCTGTCTCATCAACGAGTGTCATCTGCTCGCCGTTGCGCCCGATCTGCACACCGAGCTCCGCATTCAAGGCCCTCACCACATCGGCCAGCTGCTTGCGCATGGCGATGCGCTCCTCCGGACGCGGCGGCAAATTGCGGATCGAGGAATTGAGAACAACAGTTTCAATCCCCAACTGGCCGAGAAGGTCGGGCATGATAACGCCTGTTTCCGCCATGGCATAGTCAATCACCACCTTCGGTGCCTGAGTGGCGATAGCACCGGATTTGGTTTTGCGCGTGTAGACGGAGCCGGGAACAATGCAAAACGGGACTTTGTCCTCCTCAAACACCTGTCCCTTGATGTGCTTGAGAAATTCATCCATATAATATTCCCTCACCCGGCTGGGAAAGGTGATGCTTCCTACATCGGCAGGCAGGCAGCGGGGGAAATCCTCCTTGAAAAATGTCGATTCGATCTTTCTTTCCATCGCCTTTGTTATGGCGATGCCCTCGCTGTCGAAAAATTCAATCGACACCTTCTCCGGCTCACGCTGCGAAACCCGCACGTGAAGGAGTCCGGCGGCACGCTGAGTTTTCACATAATACCTGGCGATCGGCAAGGGCATCGACTCGAGGTTTTGCACCTCAATGCCGACCGACACCAAACCCGATACCATAGCTCGCGATATCATCTGGCTCACCCGCCAGTAATCGCGGCTCACGAGAACAGGTCCGGATTTGAGGGTGGCGCCGTAAGCGGCGGCCAGATTGACGGCAAATTCGGGCGTGATCTCGACGTTGGCGAGCCCCCTCACGCCGTGCGCGCCGAATAATGTGCGCGGCGCGCGCGTTCCCCAGATGACGGACGACGTCACGCGGGCGCCGGAGTCAATGAGCTTGTCCGGCCATATGCGCACATCGGGGCTGACGCGTGCTTCTTGTCCGACAGAGGTATTGGCGCCGACAATCGCGCCTTCCAAAATCTCGGCCGAATTGTGAACCGTGGCGTTGTTGCAGACGACACAGGCCGTGAGATTAGCCTGATTGCCCACGTAGACGTTGGACCAAAGTATGGGACGCTTGAGCGACACTTTTTCTTGAATGACGGCGTTGTCGCCGATTACGCTGTAGCGATCGATGATCGTTTCTCTTCCGATGCGGCAGTTGCGCCCGATGATGACAGGCGGCTCGATCGTCACCGAAGCATCTATTTCCGAGCCTTCGCCCACCCATACGCTTTCTTTTATCTCGGGCAAGGGAGAGAGAATTCGCACTTTGCGCTCTAAAACGTCCTGGTGAGCCTGGCGGTATACCTGCAGGTTGCCCACGTCACACCAGTATCCGTCGGTGACGAAACCATAAAGAGGCTCATTGCGCAAAAGCAGCAAAGGGAAAAGATCGTTGGAGAAATCTTGCTCTCTTCCCATCACCACATAAAGCAGAACCTCGGGCTCGAGAATGTAAGTTCCGGTGTTGACGGTATCGGAAAAAATCTCGCTGGCGCCGGGTTTCTCGACGAAGCGCTTAATGCGCGACTCGCCATCGGTGATGACAACACCGTACTCTAGAGGGTTCTCTACTCTTTTGAGAACCAGAGTAGCCTTGGACTTTTTCTCCTTGTGAAATTTGACGGCGGCGCCCAGATCCATATCCGTGAGACTGTCGCCGGAAATGACGACGAAGGTTGAATCAAGCTGATCCTGAATGGCCTTCACGCAGCCGGCTGTGCCGAGCGGCCGGCCTTCTTCGACAGAGTATGAGATTTTGCAGCCGAAATCAGAGCCGTCTCCAAAATGATCGCGAATGGCGTCAGGCAGATAATGCAATGTGAAGATGATGTCTGTAAAACCATGTGACTTGAGGAGCTCCACGATATGCTCGGCCATGGGTTTGTTCGCTACCGGCACCATCGGTTTCGGCAGATTGCTTGTTAGCGGTCTAAGGCGTGTTCCTGATCCTCCAGCCATGATTACCGCTCTCATTGTTTTTTCCTCCCTGGCAGAATGTTTTGACGGCGATTCCGACATCGCCGTTGTTTATCTATCCCGGTGAAATCGCCGGTTTGGCCACCTTTACAGGAACTTTGGGCCGCGAGGAGACCCCTTCGGCGCCAATGCCTGAAGCCTCGGCTAAAACCTTGTCATACAATTCTTCAGTGCGTCTGGCGATCACTTTCCAGTTGTAGATGTGATGCACTTTCTCGTGCGCGTCTTTGCTGATTCTCTCGGCCAGCCCGGGGTCACGCAAAACCTCAAGCAGTCCCCAGGCAAGGCTGTTCGAGTCTCCGGCGTAGGTGGTGATTCCCGTCACGCCGTGCTCGACAAAATCAGTGAGCCCGCCGGCATCGGATGTCACAACCGGAACTCCAGCCGCCATTCCTTCCAGGGCAACGATGCCGAAAGGCTCATAGAGGCTTGGTATGCAGACGACATTGGCGATTTTGTAAAGATGCTTCAGCTCCTCGTCGTTGACATAGCCGAGAAATTGCACGTGGTGCGCGACGCCAAGGTGATGCGCTTGCCACTTCAGATGATCCATGTAGTAGCCCGTGCCGACGATGAGGAATTTTGTTCCCGGCATGGCGGACACCACTTTGGGAATGGCATCGAGAAGAACCTGCACACCCTTTTCCGTTACCAGCCGTCCTACATAGAGAACTATCTGCTCGTGATGGCCGGCGAATTTGCTGCGCATGGGCAACGGATCAAATGCAAAATCAAAAACATCAGGATCGGTGCCGTTGGGAATGACGACGATTTTGTCTTTTGGAACGCTGAAAAGGCGCTGCAACTCGCCGTGCATGTGGTGGCTGTTGACGATTATCTCCCAGGACTCGAATGTGAGGCGCCACTCCATTTGGTGAATATAGCGGCTCAAATCATTGTGAATGCCGTGCATGCGACCAGCTTCCGTAGCATGGATGGTGGCCACCAGGGGAATGCCGTAGCCTGACTTCATCACCCATGCCGCGTCCGTCACCATCCAGTCATGCGCATGCACGATGGAGAATGGTGTCTTTCTCTGTATCTGTATCGCATACTGAAGCAGGCCTAGATTGAGACGGTGCACCCAGGTAAGAAAATCAGGAGTCATGTCCGTCTGGGTCTTCACTCGGTGCACGTGCACGCCTTCTGCTGTTTCGTGCTCGGGCGTGCCGGGGTGATCTGCCGTCACGACATGCACTTCCCAGTCAAGCCTCGCAAGCTCTTTGGAAAGCGCAGCCACCACACGGGCAAGACCGCCTATGACGCGCGGGGGATATTCCCAGCAAAGCATCAGGAGTCTCTTCGTTTCCCTTTCGTCCGCTCGATTCAGTTTCCTTTCCTCCAACATTTCAAGTCGACGGCTCTTTGGCGTCTCACCCTCGCTAGCCGTCCCGGTGGCTCATTTCTGCTCGCGGCGAGGATGCCTGCCCGGCCCTTACTCACTTGCCAGCGGCCTGGCCATCAGCGTCATTATCGCTCGTTCAGGCGTAGTTTTACCCTCAAGAGTTTCCTCGACTATTTGCGCAATCGGCAATTCCAGCTTCATACTTTGTGAAAGTTCACAAACAGCATGCGTGGTCGGCACCCCTTCAGCAACTGCGCCCAGCTCCCTCAGCGCGTCCTCGCAACTCTGCCCCTTAGCAAGAGCGATTCCCAGGCGGTGGTTGCGCGAATTGGCGCTGGCGCAGGTGGCAAATAAATCGCCCATCCCGGCAAGACCGGCAAGCGTGGATGATTGGGCCCCCATAGCAACCGCGAGCCGGGACATCTCAGCGATGCCTCGTGTCAAAAGCGCCGCTTTGGCGTTGTCCCCGAGATTGAGCCCGTCTGAGATACCGGCTGCAACAGCAATAATATTCTTGAGAGAGCCGCCCAGCTCGACGCCGACGATGTCAGTATTGGCATAGAGCCGAAACCTGGAGGTCGAGAGCGCCTTCTGCACGGAATAAAGATGGGGCGGTTTGGAGGCGACGACGGAGGCGGCAGGCAACCCTCTTAGAATCTCATCGGCAAGATTAGGTCCGGAAAGAGCGCAAACGGGAAAACCCGGCAGCAGCTCCTCTAAAACCTCAGACATCCTTTTAAATGAATGCAGCTCGAGCCCTTTCACGGCGCTGACAAGAATCGTTCTTTTGCCGGCGCTGGCATCCAAAGCCCATGCGGCCGCCAAATTGCCGGATACCTCGCGCATCGATTGCGACGTGCAAGCAAGAATGACGATGTCGGCACCGCTCAAAGCGGCAGGGAGATCGCAACAAATCTCCACGCTTTTCGGCAGCCCGACTCTCAACGGCCCTTCAACCATGCCGGTTTTGCGTATCGCCTCTGCTTTCGCCTCATTGCGAGTCCAGAGTCGCACTCGCTTGCCGGCCGTTGAAAAAAGCCAGGCCAGGGTCGATCCCCAACTTCCCGACCCGATGACGACTATTTGCGCGCTTTCGCTTGGCAAGCTGTCAGTCACTGACTTTGCATCCTGAAATCATTGCAGCGCAAAAATTCTACGCTCATTGCCAACTCTCTTCCAGATCGCCAAATGCAATTTGAGCGCGCACCGAATGTGGTTCTAAGACCGAATCTCTATCTCAGCGACGACATATGCGTGTCGGGCAGCGAGATGGCACAATTGCGGCCATTCTCTTTAGCCTGTTTCAGAGCGCGATAGGCGTTGCCTACCCAGGTTTCGAGATCCATCGTTTTCGGATCGAGCATCGCTACTCCGGCGCTCAACGTTGCATAAAATCCGACGTGCGAAGGCGTCGTGTGACTGATGCCCTGGAAGTCGGATATGAGGCGGGTTGCCAGCTGCAATGCTTCCTGCTCGTCCAGCCCTTCGGCAATAACGGCAAATTCGTCGCCGCCCAGGCGCCCGATGATGTCCGATTGTCTCACTCTTTTGCGCAGCAAAAGCGAAAGAGCCTGCAAGACTTTGTCACCGCCGGGAAAACCATGGCGCTCGTTGATCGATCGAAAATAATCGACATCGACGATGATCATGGCCGTGAACTCGCCGCGCCGCTTCTTCTCAGCGATGACGCGTTGAGCCTGCTCCATGAAGGCGGAGTGATTCAGCACGGAGGTGAGCCCGTCCCTATGCAGGAGCGTCTTCAAAAATCGCGAGCGCTCGAGCCGCGACGATACGGCCGAAAGGAGCAAGGCCGGCGGCACCGGCTTGACGAGGTGATCGTCGCCGCCGCTTCTTGCCGCTTCAATGCGTGCTTCCAGATGCCCTTGCGTGGTGAGGAAGAGCACCGGCAGCGTTGCATAGCGCTCATCCTGCCTCACGAAACGCGCCAGTTCATAACCCGTGCAGCCGGGCAACATGGCATCGAGCAATACGAGATCGGGTTGAAATGAGGAGAGCGCCGATTCAAAATGTTTGGGATCTGTGCAGGTGCGAACCTGATAGCCGGCTGATTCCAGGAAGGCCCGGATGAATGCGGCCTGATCGGGATCGTCTTCGACGGAGAGGATTTTCGGCGGCTCCTGCTTCTTCTTGTCTAGCAAATACTTGAGACGGCGCATCATGGCTTTGCTGTCGATTGGCTTCTCGAAATGCGCGTCCGCTCCGCAGTGAATCGAGCGCACCTTATCAAGAAAGCCGGTGCGCTTGGAAAGAATGAGAATTGCCGGCTCTTCGCCGCCGGGCATGCTGCGTATCTGATCGACAAGCTCATAACTGTCGCCGTCAGGCAGCGGTATTTCAATGATCACAGCAGCTGGGATGTCTTTGCGCAATTCAGTAACGGCTGTGGCCATCGAACGCGCGCTGCGCACCGGATAGCCTTGTTCTTCGACGAGGCGGCACATCATGAGGAGATCGTTTTGATCCTCGCCTATGATGAGCACGTCCGAGGCTGTTCGCTTGTCCATCTCCTGCGTGGGAGGCCCGAGATTGGTTGTCACCGGTGCGGCGTCACCGCCCTGAAACTGGGACACCAGCTCATTGAGCAAATTCTTCAGCTTGTCTACATCGGCAACCTGGATCTGACCGCGAATGAGGGCCTCGCAATGCTGCTCGCCTTCAGTGCCGAGGGCAGACACAACCGGGAATCCGTACATGGTGCCGGAGCCGGCTAACCAGTGGAAGTGGCGGGCAAGCTGTTTGACAACTTCGATGTCGGACGGACGCTGGATGAGCATTCCAACCATCTCGACGATCTTGCCGAGCCTTTCGGATGAACGCCTTATATATTGATCTTTGAGTTCACCGAAGGTCTCTTGCCACCCCTGCATTCACTTTATCTCCCCAAGAGCGCTTTCACCTGCGAGGCAAGCACTGTCGGATCGAACGGTTTGGTAAGTACACCAATCGCTCCCAGCCGCTTCAAGCGCTCGATTTCTGACGACATGGCTTTAGCGGTGAGGAAAATCACCGGTATATCCTTGGTTCCTTCATGTTGCTGGAGCTGAGCCAGAGTGTGCTCTCCATCCATGATCGGCATCATGCAATCAAGGAGAATGACGTCTGGTCTTTCCTCGGCTGCTTTATTGATGCCGTCGGCGCCGCTCTCGGCTTCGACCACATCCACGCCGCCCAGGATGCTAAGGCTCATGCTGGCGATTTGCCGCGTATCTTCTTCATCGTCGATGATGAGTACTTTCATGATTTAGTCCTTCCGCTTTTACCATTACAAGATCTATACCCGCTTTCCATCATTTTGGCTTCCTAAGACGAATTGCCCGACGCTTTGAGAATGTCCGTTATCTGGCTGGAAAGGAGGGTGGGATCGAACGGTTTGGCAATCACGGCAAGCGCGCCGAGCTGCTTCATCTCGTCGAATTCGGCAAATCTGCCTTTGGTTGTCAGGAAAATGACAGGAATGCTGGACGTGATGGGATCTTTGCGCAGATTCTTCAGCGTCTCCATACCGTCCATGCCGGGCATCAGCAAATCGAGAATGATGACGTCCGGTCGTTCCTCTTTCGCTTTGGCAATTCCTTCCCAACCGCCTGCCGCCTCAAAAACTTGCGCGCCGCCGATAAGACCGAGACTCATACTGCAGATACTGCGCGTATCTTCCTCGTCATCGATTATCAGCA
>DATNRC010000384.1:0-8072 GCA_036703705.1 Candidatus Obscuribacterales bacterium | reverse complement strand
TCCGATACATACAGTTATGCTACCGATTTCCTTCGCCTGTCAAAAAAACTAGCCCGCGCAGCCTGATCCGCGAAAACGTGCACATGCACCCGACCATCCCTGATGGCCGGGATATCACCGTTGCTCGCTAAACCATCACTTTACGCTTCAAAAGCCAATCTAGTCCCCAAATTTCAGTTCCTCTTCAATTTCTGTTCTTCCAAAACCCGCATGACAAGCTGATTTCCTCTTGATAATACTATATGTATGAATAGAGCCGGCGCATTCACCTTTGCAGTCCGCACCGCTTTCCGCTCCGCACACCAGCTTTGCATGTGGTTTCCCCCAAGAAGACCAATTTGGGGCTTGGGAAGCACTGGTCAAAAACTTCCAGAAGGTCCAACTGGCACGGCCGTTGGCGAATTCTCTCGAGGCAACGAGCGGATTTTGTGTAATGACCACGTTTGCAGTTAGCTGGAGTTATACACCTCTTTTTTTCGTCGGAGTGCTGATCGTCAGGAAATCCTTAAGTCATCTTTTCTCAGTTTTCGTGCAGGCGAGAGCCACCGACGGCTCTCTCTGCGCTAACTCCAAGTGTCGATGCTGATGAAGCCAGTGGCTTCTGGAGGTTGAGATGTACAGACAACGACTTTCAAGGTTCTCGCCCATGTTGTTTGTGGGTGTTGCTTGCGCCACGATGGTGTTTCTCGCATGCTGCGCCGCGATGCTACTGTCTGCGGGCGGCGACGGTCAAACTCGAGCCGTCGCCAGACAACGACTGCCGATTTCCCGGCATTCAAGCGGCGAGGGCGTGCGCAAAACGACGGCGACAGATCGGTCGATCGCTCCGGAGATCGATCGGCAGATTGATGGCGGAATCAATCGCGTGATCGATGCGGAGATC
Organism: Candidatus Obscuribacterales bacterium; assembly: GCA_036703705.1. GTDB lineage: Bacteria > Cyanobacteriota > Vampirovibrionia > Obscuribacterales > Obscuribacteraceae > DATNRC01. The sequence goes on along the minus strand of DATNRC010000384.1, from coordinate 7,189 downwards.
AGTCGCGTGATCGGTGGCGAGATAAATCGCGTATTCGCTGGCGAGATCAATCGCGTGATCGATCCGGAGGTCGATCCGTACCTTCCCGCTTTTGATCGCGGCCCCCGTGCTGGGTATCTCGACATGGATGACACGGCCCTGCCCGATGCCGACTACATGGAGAAGCTCTATTGGTGGCAGGGCTGGGAAAGATTCAGGCAGAAGCTCAGCTTGCAGAGCGGGCTTGGTCCGAGTTTCAACGGTCGTTCTTGCGCCGAGTGTCACGCTCATCCTTCCATGGGCGGCTCCAGTCCGATGGAAAACCCGTATACGCGCATCGCCCGCGAGACCGGCAACGGCAATCAACTGCCAAGTTTCGCTCGAGGAGCGACGGTGGTGGCTCGTTTTATCCGACGGGCAGACGGCAGCCCGGATGGTGCCGTGCACAATGTTTTCGTCATCACTGGAGGTCTCGATTCAGGCGCCGCTCACAATTGCACGATCGAGCAGCCGGACTTCGCTCGTGCCATCCGCGAAAACAATATCGCCTATCGCCAGGTGACACCTGTGTTCGGCGCCGGACTGATTGAAAACATCACAGAAGGAGAAATCATCCGCAACAAAGACACCGATGCTCCGCGAAAGGAACTTTTGGGAATCAGCGGCCGGGCGAATAGAGACGAAAGGGGCAGGATTACTCGCTTTGGCTGGAAAGCCCAACAGTCACTTGAGACGTTCACTGGCGATGCGATGGTTACCGAAATGGGCCAGACAAACGCTCTTTTTCCGCACGAACGCACAAGCAATATTGCTTGCCGCGCCGCCAGCGAGCTCGACGATCGCCCGCCTGGAGATGGAAACGATGCCTGGTCGCTCAACGACTTGCAGGCACTAATTGTCTTCCAGCGCTTCCTGGCGCCGCCCGCACCTGCCGCACCTACACCTGTCACCGAGTCCGGGCGCCTCTTGTTCGAGAAAATCGGCTGCGCGCTTTGTCATACGCCGACGCTCAAGACCGGAAGCTCGTCAAGCCTGTCCCTGGACAACAAAGCCGTAAATCTGTATTCCGATTTGCTTGTCCACGACATGGGTGAGACTCTGGCAGACGGCATAACGCAAGGTCTGGCGTCCCCGCGCGAGTTTCGCACTGCCCCACTGTGGGGGCTCGGCCGCCGCTTGTGGTTTCTCCACGACGGCCGGACAGACGACCTGGTAACGGCAATTGGCCTGCATGCCAGCCCCGGCTCGGAAGCAAATACGGTGGTGGAAAACTTTCGCAAGTTGCCTGCAAAAGAGCAACAAGCGCTCCTCGACTTTCTGCGCAGCTTGTGAAAGGAAAACATGATACTGCGTCTTGCAGTGCTCACAATGCTAACATCCTCAACTCAAGCGGAGGTTTATGCCACAAGACCATCTTGAAATTCAGTCGTTCAACGTAGGACAGCTAATGCAGGGACAGTCCAGCTTCACCCTGCGTCTGCCCTGTGCGCCCTTCAAAGTGCTGAAACTCGACGTGGTGTCAGGGTCTCTCATTCTGAGAATTGCGGTGCCCGTGCAATTCACCGATCGGCAAGACTTCAGGTTTTACGTCTACGCCGACGGGCAGACCGTACAGCACCCGTGCGACAACTATCTCGGCAGCGTCGACCTTCTCTTTGGTGGTGCGCGGCACATTTTTGGACCGCGCTCATACGACGATCCCAACTTGCGCTGGATGGGCGACGCCGCCGATCCCGTTCCACCAGCCGGAGTTTGTCTTGCGAAGGACAGAAGGAGATCACCTATGAAACTCGTGCTCAGACCGGGCGGGTTGTTCGCAGACATCCCGCCGGTCAAAACCGATCTTTATCCGTTTGCCCTGATGATGCTGATCGCGGGACCGGAAGTGACGCCCAGAAACTCAAGGTTCGACCCCTACCGCGAGATGGGAAGCAACTTCATCGACCATACTCAGGCATCAACCGCTTCCCATCATGCCGGGCTGCACCCTCACTTTCGTCTTTCCCGAGCACCACATGGCTCCCAGAGAGCAACGCATCTTCCTCGCCAGGCTCAAGTCGCATCCCGACTGCCACAAGGTGAAGGCGGTGGAAATCCTCTCCCAGTGCCCGCTCATTGTCGTCAACGCCGACCGAGAGCAAATTCGCATCGAAACGCTGGCGGAAAACGACCGGGAGCGCGCAATTGACGGCAACTTGAGGTGATGCCCTTTTGCGGGCGATGCGCCCGGTTTTGCGGGCAAACCGATGTGCGGGAGACACAGATAACCGTCTCCCGCACATTTGCAACAATCAGGCACGTATTCACTATACGGCTCAACTTTGGGGTAACTGATCTGGCGCTTAGCAAGACGACTGATTGTATTCACTGTAAGGCTCAACTTTGAATAACTAATCTGGCCTTTACCGGGACGACTGGCATGGACTCCTTCAGAATAGAAAGACCGAACATTTGAGCAATTCAGCCATTTCTCTGCTCGAACCTCAGCGCAGCGGGCTTCCGCTTCCTCCGCGACGAGAGCTACAGCGTGCGCCCCCGTTTAGCGAATTCCCATAGCGTCATGGAAGTTGGATTGTCGTAAAACTTTGGGTTATCGACAAATCATCCTACCTGTTATAGTACGTCCCGGGGCAACAACCATATGCGGTGGCATGCGGCCCGGGAAGGGCACTGAGATGCCCTTCCCAGCTTCAGGCGCAGGCACGACCAGGCGACCGGAACCCCAGTCGACTGCTCAGAACCAGTCGTGGGACATTTCGTGTCCGCCCATGCTGCCCGAGAGATCAAGAGCCACAGCAAGCGCCAGCAACGGCGCCGGACGGCGAATACCGTCGCGAATCCGCGTCAGGAGCCGAATCTGAGACATGATTTCGACGAGCTTCTCCTGGTAACGGAAGACCCACTTCCAGCGCTGACCGAGACGCTCTTCGGTGCGAGCAATGACCTTGGCGATGGCAGCCGATGACATAGGGAAAGCCCTCGCCGCGTGCTTCTGCTCGTCCAGCTCTTTCCCCAACTTGTGAGCGCGCTTGGACGCCCTCTCCAGGTTTTTCATCGTCGTGCTCAACTTGCCGTTGAGCTCCACAAGATCGGCACTAACGACGGCGACAAAAGTTTTGAGCCGGCGCTTGGCCTCCGCAAGCAGCTCGAGCCGGCGCTCGGCCGTCGCCGCATTTTCCTGGTAAACCGCGGCGACAGTCGACCGTTCGCGGGAAAGATCGAGATGGCGCTGGATTTCGTGCTCGGTATCCGCCTCAGCTTCAGTGCCTAGAAATGCTTTCTGAGCTTCCTGCTGCGTTGCTGCCAGCCGCGCATACACTCCCGAGAGCAAAGAGTTAGAGGCTGCCTGCTCGCCATTCCATTGTTTTTGGTGAGAGCACATTTCGGACACCCGATCAATTGCCTCGAGGAGAGTCGCTCCATCGATCTCGTAGTCCGCGATTGTCACCAGCGGCAGCGCCTCACGGTAAAAGCGGACCAGCGCCCCATGCGCCGTCTTCAAAACGATGAGCTGTTCTGCGTTAGCGTCCTTCGGGCTGACGATAATCCCCGAGGATACTGAAAACGGTCCGAGGTCAGTATAAGTCATAAGTCTCCCTTTCTGTCCTTTGAAAGTCGATCTCAGAGACGCTGCGGCGGCGTCCAGGAAATTGGTGCACGCACAATCGGTCAAGCAGCTCGCAGGCCGGTGGCAATCAGGCGCCGGCGAGAGCTTCTCGCTCCTGGCCTTCAAACACGCTGACGATGAGGTCGATCAGAGCCTGATAAGCCTCACCAGTAGAGAGCATGCGCTGGGCTCTCCCAACAATGGGGCTGACGAAGTACGTGGCAACCGCCGAGCCCTCGCCCCCGCCGGTCAGACACTTCGCCAGGGCACTCAGTCCGTAAAGAGCCAGACATTCAACGTGCACAGGCACTTCCATCGCACCCTCGCTGTCGAGAGCGTTCGCCAGCTCTTGCGCCCGCCGCCCTACTCTATCCCAGCGCGGGTCCAAGCAAGAGAAGTGGCGCAGTCCAGCGCGGAAAACCTCGAGAAACGCCTTGCCCCTCTCGCTTGAGATATGGGTCGCATAGCCATAGCTTTTGTCTTCGACCAGCGCATGGGCGAGCGCCTTATCAAGTCCCTCGGTGACTTCCGGAATGGCCGCAACGATGCGAGCAGCTGCAATCCGCACAGTCTCCTCATCTTTGGCCACCCGCCTCACGATAGTCTCAATGAGCTCAGCAACGAAAGAGGAGATTCCCAACTTCGTTGCAAAGGCATAGAACAAGATTCTGTCATTGGTGGTGATCATTTCTTTCCTTTCCCACTCTGCAAATTGCTTTCCGCTAAACAGCGCCAACATTGAGGAGCGAAAGGCACTCCGTCACGCTCGTTTCACTGCTTGCATGCCGTGAAACAACAGCAGCAAGACTTTCGCTTGCTATAACGGGCGCGACATCCTCCATGATTAATCGACGCCATTCCGTCGCCAACCCGCGGGCAGGCAGGCATCGCTGTGTGAATGCAATGCGCTCCAGCTGGTATGCGATTTTGGCGACAAGGTCTTTTTCAACATGGCTTGTCATAGTTCCCCTAGGCATGCGTGCGATTCGCACGGCTAACGGAAGCAGGGTCAGGCGGGTAGGCGATGCTCTCGCTCTGCTTTCCGCAATGGACGCGCTTCCGTGAGGTGGCATTTTGAAACCCCTGAGAATTTCGCGGAATGGCAGGGATTCCGGCTTACGCGTTAGACGCTCCTTTCCCTTCCCGGCGAAATGCAAGGCTGCCCCGCAACATCAAACATGTCGCGCCAATGCGCATAAACAGTGTTATGGTGCAGCTTGCTGTTCCGCCTCTTTCGACAAAGTGGATGGAGTAGATGAGTCGAGTCTAAGCACTTCGAGCTTCCCGAAACAAAATCAGGAGCAGCGCTAAGAAGTCCTCAGATTCTCCTTCTGATGAGCTTTCTGTAGCGCGGTCATTGTGAAGCAATGGGGAGAAATACGATGAGGAGATCGACATTAACACGCTCACATAATTAAGAGTGGACCGCATCATGCCAGAGTAAGTGGTATACCAACTCATTTTCTTGCCGTTCCAGTTTCACCCTTGCGTTGCATACCAGGGCAATCCGCAACTAACGCCGAATGACTCCGCTAATCACTCTCGACAAGCCCTGAAAAGCGGAGGAGGGCTTTCGCCCCCATTCGCAGGTCCCCTTCGAAAAACGCTGTTTATGACTGCGTCCCCCTGAAAAGCGGACGAGGGCTTTCGCCCCCATTCGCCCTTACCATGTTGTCCGCCCGAATCAGGTAAGAAACCTAAGAAACCTTGTTTGTCTTCGAGAGGCGATGCAGAGTGCCCTTCATTTCTTCCATCTGCGTGCCCACTTCCTCGCGTACTTTCCTTTCACGCTTTTGCGAAAGGCATCCAACCACGAACATGCCGGCTGCTCCAATAACCACGATTGCTGCACCGGCGTAGACGAGCCAATCAACATGAACGAAGAAAGGAAGAACTCCGCACGCCGCGACGACCAGCGCAAGAAGAGGGATGAGAACCATGGCGTTGAACTTAAGGCTTTCCTTTTGCTTTTCTGTAAGTACTGTCCTCTGCGCGACGGCGATGGCGTTTACTGCACGCTTGCGTTGTGCTTCAGCACCAAGCTCGACCAGAGCCTCGGCAAGCGAGCAGCGCTTTCTGTCTGCCGTTTGCAGAGCAACGACGCCTTCCGCTTCAGTCAGCTTGCCGGCACGGATCAGATCGACGCAGGCAGCCGCAGCGCGATTGGTAAGCGGGGTCACCATCTCAGAAGCAAGCACGGCTTTGAGAGCATCCATTTGGTGCTCAGCTTGCAACCACTTCGCGCGCTTCACGTGATCGACGGTGATGATGCTGGCCTTCATGAGCAGAGCTAAAACGCCGGAGGCAATTCGATCGTCGTCTTTGAACAATTGTGTTTCCGCCGCTATTTCAGAAAGAGTGCGATGGCTTTCTTTCATGCGCTTGAGAGTATGCACGGCGGCTTCCATGCAGATCACATCTTTGATGACCATTTGCTGAAGCAGGAGAGCATCTCTCAGCATACCGCAAGAAACGAGTCCTGAGCCGACGAGAATCTCACCCAGCATGCGCTTCTCGATCAAGGCTTTCTCTACTGCGGCCAGGCTTTCACGCTCCGAAATCACCTTGCTCCTCGAAAGGAGATCGCCGAGCTTAATGCGAGTGAAAGTCGTGCGCGGCGAAATTTTGAGGGCCGCCATCGCCTCTTGCAACGACGTATGATTGCGGCGCACCTCTTTAAGAGCACGAATCGCTTCTTCAATGACGATTTTCTGATCGCGGATGAGGCAAATGGCTTCCAGTGCGCTGTTCAAGTGAGCGAAAGTGATGCCGTTGGTAAGCAAAAGGGCGCGGCCGAAAGGAATGCCTTCCGTAAGGCTCTTTTGCTTTGCCTCGTCATAGGCAGCCTGACTGATCATGCGGCTTCTGGTAAGCAGCTCTTCCAATTCCGTGCAGTCAGCCGATTCATCATTCCCTTCGGTGGACTCCAGTACGGCCACCAGCGAAGTATTGTCGCGTGACGCTGTTTTCAAGGCTTTGACTGCGGTGCGCTCGTCAATGATTCCTTCGCTGACCAGTGACTGCGCCAGAAGTGCTGACTGCATATCGCGATCGCTTACGTAATTCAGCTTGGCAAGAACTTTTCCTAGAGGGGCAGCTGAATCCTGCGCGATTTTCAGAGCTTCATGCAGGCTCTCCAGAGTCAACAGTTCGGCCTCAACCAGCAATTGACCCAAGCGCACGCGGCGTGGTTGACGTCCCTGTGGAAATGGAACGGTGTTATCCTGGCGTGCTTTCATGGATAGTGGTCGATTGCCCAACAATTCGTTTGCCAGTTCCATCGTTACTAACCCTCTAATAAATGTCTCGAACGTTGCTCGGTGCTCTCCCAGTGCTCTAATCGTACGTTCGCAAGGGCAAGATGTGAATTCGCAAATCGGCGATAGCAAAATCGCGTATATTTCATCGAAATCCCTCATGAAAAGCCGACCTTCACCCTCCCGGCAGGCTACATTAAATGTCTCGGAGTCGGTGCCGGGACCGGCAGACGTTCAGGCCCTGAGCCACCAATCAACGCGCCTGGTTGTCCCATGAAGACTTTCCTGGTTGTCCAGTGAACAATCCCTGGTTGTCCAGTGAACAATCCCTGGTTGTCCCATCAAG
>DATNRC010000383.1:0-7116 GCA_036703705.1 Candidatus Obscuribacterales bacterium | reverse complement strand
TCGCTTGGCTCAATGAGCTATGCATGAGCGATGTAATTGGATATCTTCGGAAAGTTTGCGCGCAAATTCCGGTTTCCAATCTGTAGAAAACTCAAAGACGCGCAATTGAAGGCAATTTTCAGTACGAACTAACTAGATCACACCCAGTCGCTTTCCTACTTTCTGAAAGGCTGCAAGCGCGCGATCCAGATCATCGCGTGTATGGGCAGCTGAAATTTGCACGCGCAAACGAGCTTCTCCTTTGGGAACCACCGGGTACCAAAGACCGCGCACGTAAACGCCTTCTTGTAAAAGTTCCTGGCTCATGTCCATAGCCGTCGATGCTTCACCTACCATTACAGGTACGATTGGATGAATGCCCTCCAAGATCTTGAATCCGAGCTTGACGACTTCGTCCCGGAAATAGCGAGTATTGTCACGTAATTTGCCCACCAGACTATTGTCTTCCTCGAGCATCTTGATCGCCTCTATAGTGGCGCACACTATCGATGGTGGCACGGTGTTGGAGAAAGTGTAAGGGCGAGATTTTTGCCTCATGTAGTCAATCAGCTCTCTCTTACCGGCAATGAAGCCACCTGCCGCCCCACCCAGTGCCTTGCCTAACGTCCCAGATATGACGTCGATCTTTCCGTGCACCCCGCACTCCTCGGCAGTGCCTCGTCCCGTTCTCCCGAGAACTCCAGTGGCATGTGAATCGTCGACAAACAGAATAGCACCGTGCTTGCCGGCTAAATCAACGAATTCCTTAAGCGGCGCATATTCGCCTTCCATGCTGAATACACCATCGGTAGCGATGATACTCATGCGATAACTCTGAGACGCGTCTTCTTGCAACCAGTGGCTCAATTGAGCCAGATCGTTGTGTTTGTATGCTTTCAGCTCCGTCGTTTTAGTGGCAATGCGACACAGCCTGATACCGTCTATGATACTGGCATGGTTGAGCTGATCGCTGTAGATAATGTCTCGATATTCGCTGTATCCGAGATCACCAGACAAAAGTGCCGTAAAGAAAGCCTCGTTGGCGGCGAAGCACGATGAGTGCAATATTGCCGACTCGACTCCCAAGAAGTTTGCCAGGCGTTCCTCAAGCTCGAAGTGAATCTTTTGCGCCCCGCATATGAATCTCACGGACGCCATGCCGAAGCCGTATTCCTCGAGCCCGCGGCGAGCTGCTTCCAGAATACGTGGGTGGTTAGCAAGGCCGAGATAATTGTTGGAGGCCAGCATGACCGAAGGCTTGCCTTCCACCTTCACGACGCCCTGCTGTTTACCCTCCACCGGAACCTCATACTTGTATGTTTTCGTCTGCTTTGCGCGCTCAAGCTCTTCTTGCAAGAGCTCATACAAACGGCTGGGGTTCAAGTGGACTTCCCGCATGGCAACCGCTCCCTCTGCGCCTGACTCTGTTCCTCCCATCAAACCATCCTCCGTCGCTTTGCTCCGTCGCCTACTCGTTCCCCGTCTTTATTCCGTAACTGCTCCGTCTTTTCGTTCGCCGCGCATACCTTTAATTTGCGCGCTCGCCTGATTTTTCGGTCCCTACTTTGCTCTGCTCGCTTCCTTAATCCCTCGCTCGGCTGTCGCTTGCTTAATCCCTCGCTCGGCTGTCGCTTGCTTAATTGCATCGCTCCATGGGTAGTGCCCCGTTCTTCCGCAGCCGTCTTTGGACTATGAGGTACGAAGCAAAGTAAGAGCATTCATTAGACCGTAACAACTCGGGATTTCGCCATTAGCTCTGCGGCGCAAAAACTAACTTCATCTCCTCGCCCGTGGAAAGAACCTCAAAGGCACCACGATAATCCTCCAGAGAATAAGATTTCTTGCACATAACACGGCCCAGCTTTTCCTTCAGATTGAATCTGTCTGATCTCAAAAGCCTGAGCATGGTTTCCCAGGTATCGAACATCTTGCGTCCAAAGATTCCCTTGACTGTCACGCCCTTCCAGATGACACCATTGGCGATGTCGAAATCGTTGAGCGGTTTGCGGGTGATGCCCAAAAGAAGAACCGTTCCCCCGTTGCGCACGATCTTGAATGCATCACCGTACGCAGCAGGCGATCCGGACATTTCAAGAACGACATCGACTCCATTGGATCCGGTTTCGAATTTTTCCACGGCCGAATAAAGCGCCGTCGAGCCTTTCGACACGTCGAAACATTCGTCAGCACCAAACTCTCGCCCAAGCTGAAATCGCCTGTGAACATCCTGTGCTTCCGTAAGGTAAATGCGGGAGGCACCAAAATCGCGGCACAAGAATGTCGCCATCAAACCGAGCGGCCCGGCACCCAAAATAGCTACCGATTTCCCGCGCACATCCGCTTCGTAGACGGTATGCACCGCGTTGCCGAAAGCATCCAACATGGCGCCGATATTTGTGGGAATTTGTGATGTGTCGCCGTTTTTGCCAAGCAAAATGACGTTTTTGTAAGGCACAACAACATGCTGAGCAAAACAACCATCGAGATGGACGCCTTTCACCCTCACGCCTGTACAAATGTGCTCGTTGCCTGTGCGGCACAAACTGCAATGGCCACAAGCAAGATGCATCTCAGCTGTAACGTAATCGCCCGGCTCAATGCGCAAATGGTCGGCTACGCCGGCCTGAGCTCTGGCTGCCGGCCCGACTTCCTCAACAATGCCGCAGAACTCATGCCCAATTACAATCGGCTGGTACTCGCTGCCATTGAGATAACGCTGCATTTCCTTGCGAATGCCTTCACTCTGTGCTGAGTGATAGATGCTCTTGTCCGTACCGCACACGGACGTCGCCTCCACCCTGATTTTCACCTCGTCTAGCCCTATCCTGGGCTCAGGACAATCTTTCTTGAGCGTCAAACCATCGGCGAACAGGTTTTCCTTTACCAGGCATTTCATGCGATTTGTCGAAGACTCCTCTTGGACTTGTAGACTGGGCGACACTTGTATTACTGGCATGTTTTATCATCTCGCAGTTTGAAAAGGCTTTACGGAAGAGGCCATTGCACGCATAAGCGCCAATCGCTCTTAGAGCATGATCTGCGGCCATCTAGCGGACAAAATGTATCTCAGAATGGCCTCTTTTCACAACCTTAACCCGACAACGCAAGCAATGTGAAGGAGGTTTTAGGCGTTGTGTTAAACAGGGCATATTTAGACGCGCAACATATGTAAACCGCGGTCAGCCATCAATTTGCAGATTGCGAAGAGCGGCTTTTCATGCCTGTCGAGAGCCCGTTTGATAGCGGCCGCACAGATGATCAATAGGCGAGAGATATCGTCCCTTAGCGTTTCTTTAGTTGCCAAGCCCCCGCAGATTGTTGGATCATCGAGTCGACCGCAACAATTTCTTTAGATTTGAACCCGACAACCAGGTGACCACATGAATAATGATCCCCCGTCTTCCAACGAGCTGAATTTTGATCCATCTCGACCAGCGCCGGCTGACATGGTTGCTTCCTTCATCGCCGAAGCATCAATCGTGCGCACTATAGTGCAAGGCAGCGGCGGACCGGAAAACGTTGAAATCACTGAGCCTGGCTTGCGATTCGTACGCCATATTCTCTCCACATCCCGTTCTATGCGTTTCGGTTTCATGCCCAATTTTAAGAACATGGACTCGATACAAGAATTGGCGCGTGAATTCATCAGGCGGTGCGGCGGCGCTTCCATCGCTCTGCAAACAATGCACGCCCTTACGCAATGTGAATGAGCAAGAACCTCGAACGGCAATCGCCTTATCAGGCAGTCGAATAGAGTTCGCTGCAAACGAAGACTGGGCTCGGCTTAAGTGCATCACTAGCGAGTTTTTCATTATCTAAATTGCAAAAGCCGGCTCGCCCGCTGAAGACAAAGGGAAATAAACACGGGCATGCAAGCGCGCCTGTCACCATTCGATGTGCTTGCTTATCTGACTGTAGGCTGTCAATAACGATCCCAATAGTGTCAGAACGGTTGCCGCTGAGGTAAGAAGAGTCAAGCATTGAACAGGATTGAGGCGCAAACTCTCGGGCGCTCGCTCCTCGTTTTCACGGGTCGGCGCCACTGCCAGAATCAAATACAGAGCAAAGACGCTGAAGAGAAGACCCAAGGCCCCCCAGAGCCATTTGTTTCGTCCTTTGACATCAGCCACGAACCAACACCACAAGGCAGGCGTCAAAGTAAAAGCGACAAACCAGGCAAAGCCCAAAGCGACGAATGTATCTCTCAAGAGAACAGGGGTCGGGAAACTGAATACCAGAAGGGCGACCAGAAGCGGCGAGGCGCTGAGCAGAAATGAAACGAGAAGGGCATCTTCGATGATCGCTCGCCTTACTGTGCGTGTGCGATCCTCATGCTCAGCCGGCAACGCCAAAATCATCGCCAAAGCAAGGACACTAAAAACGATGCCGACAAAAAACCAGAGCACGCCAGAGTGATGTTTAGCATTGGCTACCGTCGCACAGGCCAGCCCAACTGATACCAAGCCGGTGAATGACCAGGCGATGAGGGCGGCCATTATCGGCAGTGCCCAGGCATCAAAAGCATCGCGATGTAACCAGTCTTCCATCTGCGGTTTCAACTTAAATATTTGCTCTCTTGCCGATTCCTCATCAAGCTTGTCTTTAGCCAATCTGCTCGTTCTTAAAATGGCGATTTTCTCCGTGAGTTGAGACGCCGCTTGGACTTGATTGAGCTCAACAAGCAATTCACTTTGGCGTTCGAGCGCTTCGATGCATTGAGGATGATCTTCAAGTTTCATTGACTGAAAGGCCGCCACAAGGGTGCTCAATGCTGCTACCGCCGCATCCTTCTTGCCCAGTTTGCTGTAACACTGAGACAGCAAAAACTGGCAATTAAGCGCGGTCGGCGACTTTTCCCCGAGGGCGTTTTTTAGCACTTCATAAGAAGACTGATAGTACCGTTGGGCATCAGCAAATTTTCCGTCAACTAAGAATAGTCTGGCTAACGCCATCTTGTAAAAGGCAATATCCCTGTCAAAAAATTGCTCGAAGCCGGAACCCCACTTTGATGAGAGAAGCTCGGACGCAAGCTTCAGCTGTGCTTCCGCTTTGGCTTTGCGATCCGTGTTTGAGTACAAGAGCGCCAGTATGGAGCGACAGCGAGATTCAGCACCGAGATCATTTTGTTCGTGGTAAATGCCTGCTGCCGTTTTGAGATGCTTAGCCGCTTTGCGATGGTCCCGGCAAAGAGCGTAAAGCGATCCCAATTCCTCATTCACAATGGCGACATGAATGCATTTAGCATCTTCTGTTTTTTCGAAGAGCTCAAGCGCTCTCTGACTGAACACCTTACTTTGCTGGTACTTCGCCACATGACGATAGATGCCGCCCAGCCGTTGCATGGTATCGGCTGCCGAGGAGCCAGGAAATTTTTTGCATTCCCATTTTATTTCGAGCGCACGGAGAAAATAGCCTTCCGCCCTCTCATACTGCCGCAAATTCAGATAGGACGTGCCTACGTTGTGAAGAGTCCGGCCTAGATCTTCTTGAGCGCTTTTCGGATCTTTCGCTTCCAGTTTGGCCAGGCGAGCCAGGTAAGTCTTGTTCAAATAGAGCCAGAAATCATCATTTTCAACGCTCCCCTCGATCTCCGCGTAATATGCAAGGGCGAGACCGGCAGCAAATGAAACTGCGACAAGAAGCAAGCAAGAAATGATCAGTTTCTTGTCGGTAGTCACTCTTCCTCAATCTACGTATAAAGGGCGGTTCGACGAACCGCCCTTACATATTTCCCCAAGTGCGCAAACTACATGCCGATAATGCTGTATCCGCAATCGACATGGATGACCTCGCCAGTTACGCCGGAGGACAAGTCAGAAATGAAATAAAGCGCTGTCTTACCGACTTCTTCGGCTTGTACATTTCGCCTTAGAGGCGCTCTTTGCTCGACATATTTGAGCATGTCGCGGAACCCGGCAATGCCCATCGCCGCGAGCGTTCTTACGGGTCCTGCAGAAATGGCATTGACACGGATATTGCGCTCGCCGAGATCGGCTGCCAGATAACGAACACTGGCTTCAAGCGCCGCTTTTGCCACACCCATAACATTATAGTGCGGAACAACCTTCTCGGCGCCGTAATAGGTGAGCGTCACCACGCTGCCGCCATTCGTCATATAAGGGAGCGCTGCCTGAGTCACCGCGGTAAGAGTGTATGCGCTCACATCAAGCGCGAGTTGGAAACCCTTGCGCGTGGTATCGACAAAATGACCTTCCAAATCTTCCTTATTGGCAAAAGCAACGGCATGGACAAGGAAGTCTATCTGATCCCATTGCTTGGCCAATTTCTCAAAAGCAGTCTTTATGTTCTCGTCCTGTCCCAGATCGCACTGCTCGACAAACTTTGAGCCAACACTTTCGGCAAGCGGTCTGACACGACGTTCAAGAGCCTCTCCCTGATAAGTAAATGCCAGCTCCGCGCCTTCAGAATACAGCGTTTTGGCGCACGCCCACGCCAGACTGTGATCGTTGGCGACACCAAATATGATACCTTTCTTGCCAGCTAGAAGCCCGGATTCATTCCGGATCAATTCTTTGCTCTGGGTGGCTTGGCTCATTGTCTTTTCTCCTGCTCCAATTTGAGAATACTCATTTTGCTCAATGTGAAAATGAGGTCGCACCTTCCTGAACAGCTTCACTTAACAGTTTGACTGAGTCAAGAACTGTTGATTATGGCATACACTGAGCACCGGCACGCCGATCTGGCTGCAAGCACTTAAGATAAGCTAACCAATTTCGCGGCTACTCCTTATCAGGAACCGGGGACTGTCTATCGCACCTTTAATCGGCGTACGGATCCGCCGGCGGATGCTTGATAAGGTTCTCCAGAGCTTGCTGATATTGATCGGCGCGCAGATAGCCGCTAATTTTGCCAAGAAATTTTCCTGACGGCTCGAACACCAGCGCGCAGGGGAAGCCTGTCACTTTGTATTTCTCTGCCACCTGCTTGCCGCCACCCTCATCTTCGGCGTTGACCTTTACGACCAGGAATTTCTGATTAAGGTAGTCAACCATTTGCTGGTCGCCGAAAGTGTCGGCGTCAAGCCTCTTGCACCAACCACACCAATCAGTGTAGACATCAGCAAGAACATACTTGTGGCTGGTCTTGGCTTGAAGCAGACTTTTTGAAAGATCATTT
>DATNRC010000382.1:0-2481 GCA_036703705.1 Candidatus Obscuribacterales bacterium | reverse complement strand
CATCTTGCCTTCATTGAGAGCGCGGTCGAACGATGAGGCGCCCGAGATTTGCTCCGAATTCAATCCCGCTGCGCGCGCTCCGCGCGACACCTGGTTGTTGTTCGTGTATGTGTTGTCGTTGCGACCTGTCATCATCACGCGCGTTCGTTCGATTAGTCTTTCCGGATCGCTGTCACCGGCCTTGCCGAACGCTCTCAGCGCCATAGCCAGGCTGGCTGGGCCGCAGTTATTGCTGCGGGCGGGACCATTGGGATTCCACTTTGCATCGCGGAATTGCGTGAAGAAATAGTCATTGGGGTTGCTCGATATCTTGCCGTTGGACTCTTTCCAGGTGACGGAATCATTAGGTTTGAGAACCGATTTGAGGGCGAGCGGGTAAGCATTCTCTGCCGCTTTCATAAGCGCGATGTGCTCTGGCTTTTCAAGCGCTTGCTGGTCCGGCACCTTACCGAGATGCATGGCGAGAACTACCTTGCCGATGTCTACTTTCCCGGTGGCGGCATCGGTTGCTTTGGCGGCGAAACGATGAATCAAATCTGCTGCCATGAGCTCCTGCATTTCCATAGGAAATTGTCGGCTCACTTCCGCTTCGCCAATCTGTTCGTTTCCCTGCGCCATTTTCTTCATTAGATCAATGAAGTTTTTTGCCCCCGGATCGTTGGTGGCGCCACGATTCCGTGCAGCGCTGCGAATGGCGCGCAGCTTGGCTGCCGTTCCCCTGGGCAGCTTGCCCTTCCCATTGCCCCCTTTACCCGACTCCAGGTCTTCAATCGCCTCGAGGTCTTCGTCGGACAGCCAGGCAATCCAATTCAAAATGGCGGGCGCTGTAAAGGCATAGCGACCAATGCCCATGCCGCTGGCACCGCGCGGCTGAACTGCTGTGTACGGGTGCTTTTGTCCTCTTGATTCGAAGCCGGCGATTACATTCTTGAGAGCGGCCATCTGATCCGATTCAGAAGGAAGACGAGGCGCCTCGCTTTGCGGGAAGATCTCCCGGGCCTCCGGGGCAGACATTGACCCTCTGCCGGAGCCAGCAAGCCTGTTCATCTGCTCAACCTGGCGTTGAGTATTGCCGGGAAGATCGCCGGCTGATGAGGAGGGGGCAAAGTCCGGAGCGTTCTTAGCCTCAGGCGGGACGAGCCCCTGGTCGTCCTTCAAATCGATTTGCTTTTTCACTGCATCGGAGTATTGTTCCAGAATGCGATTGCGCAGATACTCCAAAAGTGCCTTCACTGCGCCCGCCTGCGCATGCGGTGGCTCTCCAATCTCTCCTTCTGCGCGTTCCAGCTCGATGACAATTTGCTTGCGGGGGTTCTCTTCGGGATTGTTGATAACTTTGATCCGCCCGTCGCGCGTAACGACAAAATCAGGCTCGCTTCGCTTTTCGCGAGCAGTCGGTTTCGTATCCTCGTAATTGACCACGATCTCAGGCATCTCGCCTGTTTCCAGCGGCCTGTTCAGTTGTGAATCGCCAACCCGAAATTGAGCCCCTGTTTGCTGACGGCGTTCTCCTGCTCTTGTAAAGTTCTCCCCTCTGTCGAGTACGTCCCAGTAGAGACCGCTTGCACGCTCGCTTGGTTCAATTGTGCCCGTGAGTGGATCAATGCGCATCCGCTGCGACACGGACTCGCCAGTCTCTCTCAAGTAATCACGTTCGGTAACTCCCGTGAATTGATAGAGACTGGCGCTGTCCTGTCCCCTTCCTCCGGTAAAATTTGAATCTTCGTAAGGTCTTTTGCTTGATTTCCATTGCGAAAAATCGATCACATTATCGTTTCCAGGCTCTGGCCTCAGTCTTTGTTCTTTCTGGAATACCCTTTCCTGGATCAGATCATTGATAGACTTCCTTGCATCTAGCATTTTTATAGAAATCGAAAGTTGGTTGACACCGTCCTGGATTCCGCGGCTGGTTTGCATGCCATCATTGATATTCAAATCTGGGATCAGTCCGGAAGCATCACTGTTGTTTGTTTTTGACCATAGATTGAGAGTCTCACCAGTCATCACATATGGTTCTTGTGAAAGCGAAGTACTACTAGTCAGAGTATCGGCTGAAAATTCAGGTGCGTCAGAGAGAACCGATCTGGACGGCAGTTGAGCTATTAGAGATTCGAATCCAGAGTGTGTTGTCATGCTGGTTTACCTGGATGGTCGTGCGTACTTGATCGCCTGGCGGAGCCCCGTATGTGGTGCGCACGGGAATACTGTGCCGCAAAAAGCGACAAAGCACAGCAGTGAAACTACGCATGTAAAGCGTTCGTTGCTCATCACTTCGTTAGCGCGCGCACGAAAGCTGCGAGACGCCATACGGAGCGCGTTAACGTGGCGTTGCTCGCATGGTTAGCCTAAGTTACATCCTGACAGGTCCGAACAAGTTAAATTTCGGTCGGGAATCGGATTTGTAGTGCTGCAAAACCGCAAATTTTCGTATGGAGCAGCTTTGATTCGTCGATGTAGTGACTCAAATTTGCTGCCAAGATC
>DATNRC010000381.1:0-19610 GCA_036703705.1 Candidatus Obscuribacterales bacterium | reverse complement strand
CGATATAACGATTATCGGCGGCGGGCCGACTGGCTTGTTCGGGACGTTTTACGCCGGTCTTCGCGGGCTGAAAACCAAGGTCATCGACGTTCTTCCCGAATTGGGCGGACAGCTGACGGCTCTTTATCCGGAAAAATATGTTTACGACGTTGCCGGGCATCCGAAGATACTGGCCAAAGATTTGGCGAAAAATCTCGGCACCCAGTCACAATTGTTCAAGCCTGCCATTTGCTTAGGGGAGAAGGTTTCGAGCATCGTCAAGGTCGACGACGGCAGCTGGCAGATCATTACCGACAAATCGCAAGAGCACTACACAAAAACGATCCTCCTTGCTCTCGGAGCCGGCGCTTGCGTGCCCAAAAAGCTGGATGCCGAATATAACAAGTCTTTCGAGGGCGAGTACATTTTCTATGCTGTTAAGAACAAGGAGAAGTTCCGCGACAAGCGTGTTTTGATCATAGGCGGCGGTGACTCCGCGGTTGACTGGGCAAACGAATTCTCGCACCTGGCAAAGAGCGTGACGCTCATTCACAGACGCGATCAATTCAGGGCCGTGCAAACTTCAGTGGAAGAAATGCGGCGCAACAAAGTCGACGTCAAGACCTTCTACGAGCTGAAAGAGATCCTCGGCCAAGACAAAGTCGAGGGTGCAGTCATTTTTGACAATCGCACGGGCAAAGAAGAAAATTTACCTTGCGAGGCAATCATCATCAACATCGGCTTCGTCATCAACCTCGATTTTCTCAAAAGCTGGGGCTTGAAGATGGAAGCGAACGCCATCACGGTTAATGAGAAGATGGAGACCAATCTCTCCGGCGTTTATGCGGCCGGAGACATTTGTTCGCATCCTGCCAAATTGAAACTGATTGCCACCGGTGCCGCTGAAGCGGCAACAGCCGTCAATTTTGCCGTGACCTACATCAATCCATCCGCGAAAGCGTTCCCCGGACACAGCTCCAATCTCAATCTCTCAATCTGAGAGTGCTAAGCGTCAGCTTGCTTTCGACTTGCTGCCGGCATGAGTCTCCAGTTTGAGGAGCCGCACCGCGTTGCCCCAGGTGATCTGCGCGAATTCCTGCGGCGACAGGGCTTTGCGCACTTCGTTGAGAGCCAGTTGCTGTTTGAAAAGGGGAAAGTCGGAGCCGAAAAGAACGCGGGGCGCGCCCAGTGCATCGACGCTCCTGCGGATGACCCTTGCCGGTTGCCACGACGTTTCTACAAACACATTGGGATACGCTTTGCCCAGGCGAAGCACTTCCCGCCATGATTCCCATCCTATATGGGCGAGGATGAATTTCGTTTTGGGAAAGCCGGCAATGAGCGGCTCCAGCGCTGTGACTTCGTTGCATCCGCCTATGCCCTTGAGGCTGTCCACAGGAATGTGTCCCGTGTGTATGAGAACGGGGATATTGGCTTCCAGGGCCAGAGCTGCCAGGTCTTTTGTGCGGAAGAAGAAGTCGCCGCATGCGAAGCCGCCTACGATAGGATGAATCTTCAAGCCGCGGATGGAGCCAGCCTCGATGAATGGTGTCAAATACGATACCGGATCGGCTTCGTCGCTTGCCACCGAGGCGAAAATAGAGAAGCGGTCTCTATATTCTTCCGTCATTTCGATGACATTCACTGTCGAGGTAAGCGGCTCAATGGAATGGATGACTGCATGATGGATGTTGAGCGATTCCATGCTGTGGATCAAGCGCCTGACGTCGTAGGTTTTGAAAAGGCGCAGTGTCTCCATCAAACCGAATTTCCCCATGCGACCATAAATGAAGCGAGATATGGGCCCGTTATAGTTCATGGCCATATGGCGCAAGAGCCCGTCATGAACGGGTTCGCTCAGGTGTGCCAGCCGCTCGACAATGGGGTAAGTGTGGCGGAAAAACGGTGAGCGCTGGACCTCAGGGCAGAGGGCCAGCTGAGTGAGGCGATCCTGGAGATGAACGTGAAAGTCGATGATGAGTTTCCTGTGAGGCATTTTCACGCACCTTTAAATTTTCCGGTTGGGCATTTTGACGCACCTCTTTAAATGTAGATGCTCGGACTTGAATAGCCATCCATGACGTTTTAAATATGGAAGGCTTATTTATTTACTATAGCAACGGCTTCCGTTATATGCTTTCTCAACCGCTGGGCCGGCAGGATGCCCTACGCTAAATATTGTATAGGCGGTGGCTGCCTACGCTATATCTAGTGCCATACGGATGTAGTATAATGATCCTACATTACCAGAGGCATGAGTGGGGGAGCACGATGTTTTCAGAAAACGCCCTCAAGGTTTTGGAAAAACGTTACTTTCTGCGCAACGAAGACGGCCGGATTGTAGAGGACGTCCAGGCTATCTTTCGTCGCGTCGCTAAAGCCATTGCTTCGGTGGAAAGGCGATGGGGCGCTTCTGAGGATGAAATCGCGCGCCTGGAAAATCAATTTTTTGATTCTCTCATCAATCGCCGATTTATGCCCAATTCGCCGACTTTGATGAATGCGGGAAAACCTCAAGGGCAGCTTTCTGCGTGTTTTGTTTTGCCCGTTCCTGACTCGCTGGAAGGAATTTTCGAAACTTGCAAGAATGCGGCGCTGATTCACAAGACGGGCGGCGGCACAGGATTTTCATTTAGCCGCTTGCGCCCGCAAAACGACCGGGTGGCGACCACGACCGGCGTCGCTTCTGGTCCTGTCAGTTTCATGATTGTCTATGATGCGGCCACTGAAGCAATTCGCCAGGGTGGTACCAGGCGCGGTGCCAACATGGGCATGCTGCGCGTCGACCATCCCGATATAGAAGAATTCATAGCATGCAAAAGAGACACAGGCAAGCTCAACAATTTCAATATATCGGTGGCAGCAACCGATGCGTTTATGAACGCCGTTGTCACTGACGACCAATACGATCTCATCCATCCGCGCACAGGCACTAAAGTGCGCGCCTTGCGCGCGCGCGACATTTTCGACAAGATTGTCGAAAATGCGCATGCGACCGGCGAGCCCGGATTGATATTTATCGATCGCATCAACAAAAGCGATCCAATCGAGCTGGCGCTCGACGACAACGGCAATGCCATCCCCGGCACCGAAGATATAGAAGCAACAAATCCTTGCGGCGAGCAGCCGCTCGGACCCGGCGATGCCTGCAATCTGGGATCGATCAATGTTGCTCTGTTTGTCGACAGGAAGAAGAAGGATTTTGAGTGGACGGCGCTCGCTGACGAAATCGAGCTTGCGGTGCGATTCCTAGACGATGTCATTGACGCCAATCACTATCCTCTTCCTTTCATTGAGCGTGCTACCTTGAACAATCGCCGCATCGGACTCGGCATTATGGGCTGGGCGGAAGCCCTCATCCAATTGGGAACTGCTTACGATTCCGAGGAAGCAGTGGCAAAAGCCGAGGAATTCATGCGCTTCATGCAAGAGACAGCGCACAGGGCCTCAGCTGAATTGGCGGAATCACGCGGCACATTTCCTAACTGGCCTTTCAGCACCTGGCACAAAAAAGGCGTGCGCATGCGCAATGCCACCGTCACAACAATTGCGCCCACAGGAACCATCTCCATCATTGCCGGCACCAGCTCAGGCATCGAGCCCGTCTTTGCCATCGCCTACGTGAGACGAGTGCTCAGCGGCACCGAGCTCATCGAAGTCAATCCTCTTTTTGAGCAAATGGCAAAGGAGGAGGGATTTTACAGCGATGAGTTGATGCAGCGCATCGCCGAAGAGGGCACATTGAAAAGCATTGAAGGCATCCCCGCCCGAATTAAGCGTCTGTTTGTTTGTTCTCATGACATTTCTTGTTTCTGGCACGTCAGGATGCAAGCGGCATTCCAGAAGTACACAGATAATGCCGTTTCCAAGACCATCAACTTCCCGCACGATGCCGATGTTGACGACATAAGACAAGCCTATCTGGAAGCATGGAAAGAGGGTTTGAAAGGCATAACCGTTTATCGAGATGCTTCGCGTCCGCTGCAAGTCTTGAATTTGCGCAAGACTCAAAAAAAAGAGGAGAGTCCCCTAAAAAAAGAGAGTTCTGCTGGCCGTGCGGGGACTTCGATGAGTCCCCAGAATTCGAGCATCCCGTCAGTAAGGAGTGTTAAACTGTCGCCCGCCAGTGTAAGCACTGAATATCCAAGCGAGAACATGAGCATCTCCACATATTCGACAACGCATTGGCATGAGCATATTTTCAAAAAGCAAGAAGCGCATCGACTGGATATGATTTCTATGTCGTCCTGCCCTGAATGCGGCTATGCGCCAGGATCCGTAGCTCATCAAGAGAGCTGCTTTCTCTGCGTAACGTGCGGTTATACTATGTGCTGATAACTAAGGACGAGCTGAAAATGTCAATCTGCGCATGATATTGACTCTCAGGCTCGCGCGGCACTATCAGGGGGCCACGAATGTCTATCCTCGTCGATCATGAAATAAAACAAGAGATAGCCCAACGCCGGCTCATTATCGAGCCTTATTCCGAGTCTCTTATCCAGCCGAACTCATATGATGTGCGGCTTTCCGATCGGTTTTCCTGGCACGAGGCGGGCGAGCAAGTAATTGACCCCTACGACTCTCAATCAGTGCTTAATGGGCTTGTGCATGTAGTCGACGAGAGCATCGTCATCCAGCCCAGCCAATTTGTTTTGGGCGCTACCCTCGAACGCGTCTGCTTGCCTGATGACATCGTCGGGCAGCTTACCGGCAAGTCGAGCCTGGCCAGGCTGGGCGTCATGGTTCACGTAACGGCAGGCTTTATTGATGCCGGCTTCAGCCATCCGCCTGCGCAAATCACTCTTGAAATCGTCAATGTCGGCAACAGGCCGGTTCGCCTGCACGCGGGAATGTCTATTGCCCAGATGGTCTTCACGCGCACCCGGCCCTGTGAAATTCCCTATAACCGCAAGCCCAACGCCAAATACAACGGTCAACCGGCGGCCGCCCACAGCCGCTACTACCTGAACAGCGTCAGCAGTCTCTAATTGCAGAGAGCAATGGCGATTCTCTACTTTCGGCGAGCAATGCTAATTGGAGTGGCTATGTCAAACTTGACATAGGAGCGGGCGTTATGTCACGCATATAGGGCCAGTTTTGTCATTTTTGACATAGAAAAACCAAAATCATATGTCACTTTTGACAAATGGCTTCAGCCTTCTCAGCGTCAGCGTGCTGATGATCGCGGCGGCCGTCGGAAAGATCAGATGTTGTTCTTCGCGAATCCACTGATATCCCGCAAGTCTGACGCCAACAGTGGACCGGTGGGGTGAGTTTACTTGCGCTATAAGTATGGGTCGCGGATGCAGCATGAAGAGCCCAAACTCTTCCCCGCGCCGAGAAAATTTTAGCTCTCTTCTCTGGCTTGAAAGCCTGAAAGGGCGTGCCTTTTGCATTCCCAGTGGGAATCTTCCCATACCCCAGGGCATTACACGAATTTACCCGCCGCTGAGCCCATTCTAATATAACGGCACGATGCGCCAGGACTGTTCACCCCCATTCCGCACCGTCCCGTCCAATCAAAGAATCACTCTGGAGGTCATAGTCAAATGGGCAGCGGACAAGAAAGCCCTATCAACTATCTCGAATCTGGCACGCCGCCAGATCAAGCGACAGGGTTTGAGGAAGAATTCGTAAGAGCAGAATGGCGCCAGCAATATGGCGGCGACACGCAGAACAACTTTCAACAGGGCGGAGTGAGAAAGCCCTGGGAATCCCCTGGAAACAACGGCGGGCAATGGCGTGCCACCTATGGCGGTGACACGGGGCAGACATTCAGACAAGGGCAGCCGTCGCAACAGCAGCAGTCAGGCGGACAGTGGCGAGCCACGTACGGCGGCGACGTCAATCAGACCTTCAAACCGGGACAGCAGACGAGCGGCGGGCAATGGCGCGCTCCCTATGGTGGTGATGTAGATCAAACTTTCCGCCCAGGACAGCAGCAGCCTGGCAACGGTCAGTGGCGAAAGCCCTGGGAAGCCGACTCACCACTGGTGCCCAGACCGGGCAACGGACAGCCAGGCGACGGAAGCACCCAACCGTACGATCCCAATGCCAATGGCAATCAGCCGACCGGCCCGAGATGGGATCCCACCAGGGGCGGTACCAGACCAATAGATGGCGGGCAATTGCCGGGACAACCGCAAATCGCAGCAGGCAGCCCCTGGTCGATCACGGATGAGAATGGCAAGACCTACCGCGGCTTTTTGGGTGCAGACGGCAAGATTCACGCGCGCGACGCCGAGGGCAATCTCTATACGCTCGAGCACGGCAGAGGCTCCAGAGAATACGTCTACGACAAAAATGGCAAGCAAGTCGGTGCAGTAAAGAGTCGCGGCCCCAATGCCCAGCTTGCCCACATGGTGGAGCATTCGATAGACATCAATACGCAGGGCTATTATGGCAATCTCGTGGCTGGCGCCGCCGGCGGTGTGCTCGGAAAACACAGCATTCCCTGGGCGATGGATCGGCTGGCAAAGTCTGTCACGCTCGATCCGCATCGCGAACCAATCAGTTTCCGGCAGGTTTTGAGCGGCAAGACTCCTGAGCCCATGACCTTCCGCCAGAGGCTCGTCGGCTACTGGCAAGACAACCACAACGAGACAACATGGAACAGGACAGACCTCAACACCATAAAGGGCGATCTGCAAAGCCATGTAGACAGCGCCAAAGCCAGTCTCAAAGCTAACGAAGCAAAGTTCAATTATTACAAGTCCCGCTTCAGCATGCTCGAGCCCTTGACTGATTCGTCCAAGGCCAGCGAGTGGAAGCAGTTTGCCCAGAAGGCGCTGGACAATGACGACGCTTTGCGCACAGCCGGCAAGCGGCCGCTCTTCAGTGCCAAAGAGACCGAACTTTTGAAGCAAGTGGTGACGGACGGCAAGATTCCGGCTGAACTGGAAACAGTCATCCAGAACAATGCGGCACGTCATGCCGTGCGCAACACACGCCAGGCCATATTCCAGACCTTGTCGGACACGAAAGTGCCGATAGCCGATCGTAAGGCGATGATCGAGGCTGCTCTCACCGAGCATGAAGCGGCGATAAAAGCCAACAGCCGCGCCGGCACGCTGACCAAAGCGGAAGTCGACATGCTCAAGAAGTACACGACATCCGCCGATGCTCTTGCCGCCACGCAAGCCAAGCAATTGGAAGGCTGGGCCAGAGTAAAGGATGCCAGCGGCAGATATGGCGCCAGCATCGCTAAAGGTGCAGGTATTGCCGCCGCATTCATGGTCGCCGACCATTACCTGGACAAAGCTATCAATGGAAAGGACCACGCCAACGGCATTGGCAGCAGCCTCAACTCTGTGTTGGTGCCGACGGCATTTCTTGCTGGTGAGAAGCTTGGCTTCAAGAAGATGGCGCTTCTGGGCATAGGCTCGATGGCTGCTGGCCATATTGCCGGTCGCATGCTTGATGAAGCGCTGCCTGCCGGTGAATACCCCAGATTCAGCAAGACCTTCAGCCAGAGCACGCCTGAGTCATTGATTCTGGCCGGTGAATTCCTCCTGCCAATGAAGTCGGCAACAAAGGGATTCAACATCAAGAAGGCCGGCCTCATGCTCGGTACTTGGGCTGCCTTCAGAGTCGGCAACTATCTCTTTTCCAGCGGACCGCCGAGCGAGGTCAAAGAAGATGCCTTCAACCTGCTGGTAAGCGATTCACAAGTACGCACCGCCGGCTCGATGAACGACGCCATCGACAAATTCAAGAGCCTCGGCAAGGGCGACGAGTCCACCGGCATCATGTCCTTCACCAATTGGGTCAAGGAAGGCAAGGGCAAGACCAAAGGCGGGCGCGGTGAAGCGGCGCTCGACTTCTACCGTCAGGCCTGGTTGACCAAGTCCAACGATCAGTTCAGCAGCATGCTCGAGGCCTATCGCGGCGCCACCATCCTCTGCACGGCATTTGCTGAATCGCGGCTCTCCAAGGGCACACACATACCGACAGAGACGCAAGCTCCTACTTACATACTCGAAGGAAAGAATCTCGACCTGGGCGGCAAGGCTGCTCGCGATCTGATTATCGCCCGCATCAACATCGACAGAGCCAAGACTGAGGCCCAAAACAAGATGGGCCAGGAAGTTGGCGGCAAGAAGGTGACTGAGCACGAGATCGCTGATCTCGACAAGGTCAAGGAGCGGATCGCCGAATCAGAAGCCAAGATTTACGGAAAACATGATATGCGTGGTGTGGTTGACGAACTGGCGCATTGGGGTCAAGGCTTGAACGCCACCCACTTCGCCAAGCTGGAAGTGGCCTTGCGCGACAATATCGCCAAGAACCAGAACGGCGACAAGCGTTATCTCGCCAAGTTGTATCGAGATCTGGCAACGATCTACATCGCTTCTGCAGAAATGAAGAAGGGCGGAGACCCGCGATCTGCTCAAAGAATGCTTTACGGCGACAACTTCCAGGGACGCCAGGCGCGTGACGTGACGGGTCAAATGAGAGGCTTCGACGGCGCGATGGATGTCATCCGGCGCGCTCAAGAGCTCGATCCGCAAAACACTGGTGATGTTGAGCAGCTGAATGCGATGGCGGTAAAACTGGACAAAGAAATTCAGGAAAGCCTTAAGGCGCAGGGCCAGAATCCAGTTTACGATCCGCTCCAGGTGAGACGCGGACAATAGTGCTGATGCTGAAAACACTGCACATGAGCGGCAGCTAGTTGTCGCAGCTCGATTCTTAATCGGCGCAGTACCCGTTGTTGAGCTACTGATTTTTTGCGGATTTCGTTGATAAGGCGAATGCGGACAAACGATTGTCCGGCTAAGCGCGGTTTGTAGAGTGCGACAGAGCTGCTTTCTTGGACAGCCAAAAAACTGTCTGTGCACGCCGAGCGCTCCACGTCGGGGCTCTTGAGCAGGGGCGGCGACCGAGGATATTTTTGCCATTGCATTGAACTTTTTACTGCCAAAAAACGTATTAGGTATAAGCGGCATTTGAATCGGTTGGGAGGACTTGCGGGTCGTCCAGGAGGTGAGCATGCTTACTTATCCGAGGCTGGTGGTTCTTCTGGCTTTGCTCTCCTTCGGCGGCGCGCTTACGGCTGCGACATTCTCACATCCTGCCCTCTTGCTGCTTCCTGTAATGGGCGGAGGAAGCGTAGGACTGTACGTTTGCTTTCCGCATTTGTTCACACGGTTGAAACCTCTTGCTCTGCGCGCGCCACCGGATGAGGCTTTTACTGCGGCCGACGAAGAAGCGGCTATTGAACCAGCGCCTATTGAACGAGCGACTGTAGAACCAGCAGCTATTGAACAAGCGGCTATTGAACAAGCGACTGTAGAACCAGCAGCTATTGAACAAGCGGCTGGCAGTGAGAATTTTGACTCAGGTGCATTCCGGAGCATTGGGGGTGTTCGGCGGATCAGTGACGCCGCTCCCGTGATTGGGTTGTGCCTTGTGCCGATACTTTTCTACGCCTACGTCCAGCTGAGGCTGCCGCGACCGGCTGAGAATGACATTTGCCGCTTCGCCAGGCAAAACGTCTGTTTCATCGGCTGTGTTGAGCAAGTATTGAGCCAGCGATCGAAGGAGAGGCGCCTCCTGATTGTGAGGGCGAAGGAGTTGATGTTGCCAAAGGCTTGCTCTGTCGATGGACGCGTGCTGGTCACCATCAAAGAACGAAAAGGGGTCCCGGGGGACATCGCTGCCGGATCAACTCTCGAGATTCTTACCCGGCTTCGCTCGGTGGAAACAGTGACTCCAGCCGGTTATTCGGCAAGCCTCAAGCGCAGCGATGTTTTCTCTACCGCATTTGCCGGCGAGCGAAGTGCGACTGTGCTGCTGCCCTCCGACGGTGCACCGCAAGCGGTATCATCATGGTCGATGATTGAAGCTTGCCGCGCCAAGCTGATAAGCACGCACAACGAAATCCTGGGAAAACCGCTTGGCATGCTTCTTTCTTCAATGGTCCTGGGCGAAAGTTCCGTAGGGCTGGATGCAGGAATCGTCTCCACCTTTCGCGATGTGGGGCTGTCACATCTGCTGGCTGCGTCGGGATTCAATCTCACAATCGTCACGGCAACCTCGTATTTCTGCGCTCGGGCATTGTTGCCTTCCGCCCTTTTCGCCAATGTGGTGAGTTTCTCTGCCATGATTTGGTTCGTTCTCTTAGCCGGACCGACTCCTTCAGTGGTGCGAGCTTCACTGGTCTTAACGCTGGTTTTGATCGGGCATGTCATGTTTCGCTCGCTCAACATGCTTGCCTGCCTTTCCTTTGCGCTCCTGATAACGCTTTTCGTGGATCCGCTGTCAGTGGCCTCTGTCGGATTCCAGCTCTCATATGCCGCCACAGCGGGAATACTGATTGCCAGCAATTGTCTGTCTGAACGCCTGGCCCGATTTCGCCGCAGGAAGTGGGCAAGATATGTAATCGAATCAGCAATCTGCTGTCTGACTGCTCAAGCAAGCGTACTGCCGCTGCAGCTGTTTTACTTTGCGCGTACTGGACTGTTGTTCCTGCCGGCCAATATGGCAGTGGTGCCTATGGTTGCGCCCGTCACCACCCTGGGCTTCGCTTCGTCATCGCTGGCCCTTCTGCCCTTTGCCGACAACGTCCTTAGACAGGGGTGTGATCGTATCGTCTGGGCATTGGATCGGCTTGCCTTTTACCCGCTATCCTGGATGGTATCCATTGCTGAATATCTGGCTTCATTTGATAAAGCCCAGCTCGACTGCTGCCCGCCGTCTATCCCGGCCATTCTCGCCTACTATACCGTCTTCTGTCTTTTCCTCCATTCGATCAGACTGAAGAAGTATGAGCTCGGCTGTGGCGCGGCCCTTACCGTTTTAACGGTGCTGCTCTTCCTCAACCCGCATGCCAATTGTCCTGAGACGATGCCGTAGATGGCACTCCGAGGCGGTTATCTAACCGCTTCTCCTTTGACATGGTGGCCCGCATGTGCTCCCGCGTGATTGTTTCTCGTCCGGCCCCGGCGGTCGCGGTACATCGTCTCTAATGTTCCCCAATCGATGACTAAATTCCCGCCCGAGGCCCTGTGCTGCTTGTCCCAGTTCATCAGCAGATCGAGGCAGGCGTGATCGATGTAATCCACTTCTTCCAGGTGAACATGCAATTCGCAGTTAGGCGGCACGTTTTCGAGGGATTGTGCTAGTTTCGGCAGACTCAAAAAGGTAGCCGCGCCGCGCAAATATACGGCGGCCTGATTGTTCTCATCGTTCGTTGTCACCCGTATTTCGAGGTGGGAGAAAATATAGAGCAGTTTAGCAGTCGAAAGAAGAACACCAATCAGCACGCCTGTGAGCAAATCAATCAGCACTATGGAGGCAATGGTGGAGACAAAAATAGCCACTTCCGCCTTGCCGTGCTGCTTAATCTCTTTTGCCTCCGGTGCCGTCAACAGCTTGTAGCCTGTCAAAACCAACAACGCAGCCAGGCTCGATACAGGGATCAAACGCACGAGATGCGGAAACAGGCAGACGAAAAGAAGCAGCCACAGCCCATGCATGCATGCTGACAACCTCGTCCTGGCGCCTGCTCGGACATTTACGCCGCTGCGGACAATGACTCCGGTCATGGGCAAGGCCCCTACCATGCCCGCCAGCATATTTCCTATTCCCTGGGCTTTCAGCTCACGATCGTATTTAGTGCGGTGGCCGCGCGCCATCTTATCTATGGCTGCCGAGGTCAGCATTGTCTCGCAGGAGGCCACGAAGGCCACTGCAAGAGCATCGAGAAGCAGCTCGTGGTTGGTGAAATGTTGCAGTGCCAGCGAGAAAGTTGGCAGCCTGATTTCGCTCAGCAGATTGGAGGGCAGCTCAACATGCTTGATTGGCAAATTGAAAATGGCAGTGATTGTGGTGGCGCTGACAATGGCGACGAGCGCCCCCGGTATGTGCTTGAGCCCTTTCAGGGGCAGTTTGTCAAAAGGAATCCTGTCCCAAATTACAATGAGAGCAATTGTGCCGAGCCCGATCAATGCAGCCAGATGATGTGTCGAGCCGTCAAGCGGCACAACGCCTTTGTATATCGACTGGGGGATGGAGAGAATGTTTTCAATGGCCGACTTTTTCGGCGCGTCATCCACCATTACGTGAAACTGACTGGCAATAAGAAGAAGCCCGATCCCGGAGAGCATCCCTTGTATGACTGCCGGCGGCACGCCGCGAAACCAGCGTCCCAATCCGAAAAATCCGGCGGCGACCTGTATGGCGCCGGCGAGCAGGAGAATGATTCCCAGACTGTCAATGCCGTGCTGTTTGATAAGCTCGACGACGATGACAACGAGACCGGCAGCCGGTCCGCTTACTTGAAGTGGCGCGCCGGAGAGGAGCGACACCACAAGCCCGCCCAGTATGCCCGTCATGATGCCTGTTGATGGAGGCATGCCGCAGGCGATCGCAATGCCCATACAAAGCGGCAGGGCGACAAGAAAAACGACTATGGAGGCTAGAAAGTCGCTGACGAAGTAGCGCTTCAAATTGTGAGCGTTGATCTCGAAATCGTTGACCATGAGAGAACTCCTGAAATTGACGGCACTCAATATGTCGTGTTGACGACGCGACTTACGACCATGCTTTTTTAGCTTTCCTCACGGCGCTCCGCAGTTGCTGGAAGTTGTCTGCGTCAGGCGTAATAAACTCCAGACCTTCGAGGAGCCAGCTGGCTAAACCAGGATAGCGCAAATGGTAAAAGACATTGCGGCCCTGGCGTCGTTCCGCAACCAGTTTGTGCGCACGCAAAATACTCAGGTGCTGTGACATCCCGGAATGGGCAATGCCGATTGTTTCGCTGAGGGCGTTGACGTCCTTCTCCCCCGCGCGAAGCTCCTCCACTATGCGAAGCCTGCAGGGATGTGCAAGCACTCCCAAGAGTTCGGACAGTTCTTTGGTGACCAACATTCGATAAGGCATATAGTCATGTTTATATGTTCAAACATTTGAACATGTTTCACTATATCAGGGCGCGTTGCTCTGCGCAAGCGTTTTCAAGGGTGGGCGGAATAGAACGCCGTCGCGCCATGGAGTGCGTTCGCGCCGATGGCAGTCCTTATTGATATGCATTTTTGACTTCCGTCAGCTCATCGGTCCTGTAATTGAACGTATAACGAATGTCGAGAAATGCGGGCTGGTAATCAGAAGGGAGGCTCTTATAGGGCGCGCACGACATGATCGCTTCCATTGCCGCCCGGTCGGCGTCTTGATGCCCCGAGCTCGTGAGCAGCCTTACCGACGTGAGCTTGCCTTCTCGTGAGATGCGAAAGAGCACTTCGGCAACACGCGGATCGCCGTGCGGCGGCGTCCACGCCCTCTTGATGCGCTTGTGCAGATTCTTCAAATACTCCTGGAGGGTCGAGGGCGCACCTTTGCCGCCTTCCGATCGACCACCCGATTGCCACACTTCAATTCCTGCATCACCACTGTTGTCGGCTAGTTCGTACAATTCGATCGGAGCCACTTCCTCAAAGAGCATCGGCTCGTTTTGAGAGCGCGCCGTCTTTGTGTTCAGCCCTGCCCTTGCTGCCGGCGATTTCGCCATCGGTCTTTCAGCTTGAAAGACGCGCCAGCCTTCAGGCAATTTTACTTCAGGCAGCGGGGCGGCTTCCGACCTTACGACATTGGCGGGGGGGGCATTGCCTGACTTCGCGGACTGGGACGTCTTTTCTTTTCTGGCAATGGTGGTAATTGTTTTCGCTTCGGGCGCCGATTGTGGTGTCGTATGTGGTGCAGGATCTCCCGCTTCCTCCGTTTCCGTCATATTGCGTTCTGCTTTGGGCGGGATAGACCTGGGCTGGACGGCGACGGCGGTGATCATCTTCTCAGTGCTGCCCGTGCGCTTGCGCAGGGTGTCAGCGTCTTTAGTGGAAGGCAGCAATTCATCGCGCTTCACATAGTCGGTTGGCGACGCCAGCTCGATGTCTATAAATTGCCTGGCCGCAACCGTTTTTCGCTCTGGTTTGAACTGAAGAAGCATCATCCAGGCGCATAAAACAATGGAAAATGCAAGATAGCTCGCCGTGAACGATTCGAATAATCTGTGCGGAGTATCGGCGCTTCTCGATGCGTTTTCCCTCTTTCCCTCTTCCGCATTGCTGCGCGAATTCACGCCGCCTGCCGGCAGTTGAAGGCAAGCGGCTATTGCGATGCCGGCTAATGTTATGCACCACGGCAGCACTTTGCCGGCATAGCCTGTACTGATAAAAGTGGCTATCCAGGCGATGCTTGCCGCAATAGTGAGGATTGAAGCAATTAAGGTCGAACGGGGTGCGGCGCTGCTTATCGTGCGCTCGAGGTGAAGGGTGAGCGTGGCGGAAGAGCGCCAAGTCAGCGCAGGCTCGGCGTCGGACAACCGGTCGGCAGAGCTTTTCGCCTGCGGGATCTGCACTTGCTCGGCGCAACCAGGCGGCACCCGTCCCTCATCATGGGCGGGATCGCTTGCCGGCTTCTCTTCTTGCGCCTCGACGGGGCAGTCAGCCAGCTTTTCGTCAAGTACCTGCTCGTCAGCCAATTGATTGATTTAACAACCGCACGCAGGAATCGTAGCACGCCTCAAAGGCACGCTCCTTGAAATCCTTTTATGTCGCTTGCGGGCTCCTATTTGCCCATTGCTGCGAAATACACGGCGCAAGCATGATCGAGATACTCTCTTGATAGCCTGGGCTCAGTCTGCAGGAAGGCGCAGAGGTTGATCACCTGATCCACAACGTCACGGGGGTGGCAGCAACGCATGTTTCGCTTACCGCTTCGGTATTGCGATTCGATGAGGTAGTTGACTGCCTCTTCGTTGTAGGGCACCCCGGTGCGCTGGCAATACTGCAGGAATATCCACTTGAACTCATCTTCTGTGGGGTTGGTGATGTTGATTTTGTATGGAATCCGGCGCAAGAACGCCTCGTCGACGAGGTCTCCGGGGTTCAGGTTGGTGGAGAACACAATCAACTGCTCGAACGGCACTTCCAGTTTTTTGCCGGTGTGCAAAGTGAGGTAGTCGACCCGCTTTTCAAGGGGGACGATCCAGCGGTTGAGCAGTGATTTGTGGTCGATGCGCTGGCGGCCGAAGTCGTCGATGAGAAGCAATCCGCAGTTTGACTTGAGCTGGATGGGCGCTTCGTAGAGCTTGGTTCCATAGTCGAACTGCAATTCAAGCATGTCGATTGTCAGCTCACCGCCGACGACGACGCAAGGACGCTGAATGCGCACCCAGCGGTGATCGTAATCGCGGGGGTAATTGGCCGCCGAGACTTGCTGGTGGTTGTGGCTGTCATAAACGCGGATGATCTGTCCGTCTATTTCCACAGCGTACGGAATGAAGATGTGTCCCTTGAAACTGCGCACTATGCGCTCGGCAATGGAGGTTTTTCCGTTGCCTGCTTCGCCGAAGAGGAACATCCCGCGTCCGGAGTTGATGGCCGGACCCACCGAGTTGATGGTGCGCCTGTTGACCATGATGTCCGAGAAAGCGACTTCCAGGTCTCTCGGCGTGACCGACTCGCGGCGGATTGTCTGGTACTTCAATGAATCAACGTACCTGCTCCAGGGCACCGGGCAAGCACCGACGTAAGCGTTGTGGTCGAAATAAGCGCGCGCTCGATCGCGCCCTTTTTCGGTCGGCGTGTATTCGTAGTCCGCCAGACCGCCCGCACTTCGCACCTCAACGAGGAGTTGGCGCTTGAGAATTTCCAAAATTTCTTCGACGATTTTGAAGGGAAGCATCGTGCGCGACGCGATTTCCCGACCCAGCGCGAAGTTTACAAGATAAATATCTTTGAGGATCAATTCCTCCAGGAATCCTTCTTTCAGCCCTGTCTCGGCGATCGAAGTAGGATATGGGGGCACAAATTCTTGTTGTTGCTGGGTGCCTGTCTTGACCTGTTGAGCCATAATTCCTCTCTTGCTTTCCTTAATGCGGTTTGCGGTGCCCGATCATTTGTCCATTTTGCCGGATGCAGGGCGTTCTGCGCCAGGCCATATAATCACTTTAGCGTGAGTATTCCCTATGCGTAAGCACCTCCTCATTTGCGAGGCGCACTTGTCAGGGTGCTTTGCAACACCAATTCGTGTATTTTATCGCCGATCTCCCCTAGTTTGTCGTATTCGGGGATTTTTCCCTCTTCATTTCCGAAACGGTCAAAGTAGTATTGCTCGACGAAATTGTCCACCAGTACCGGCAATTCCATTTTTAGCTCGTAAGAATATCCGCCTCCGTTATCCATCAGTTTGTGAACTCGTGTGGCCAAATCCGTAGGGGTATCGCTTGGCGCCTTCGCTATGGAGAGGCGCTCGAGGTCCTTCACCAGCCTCAAGTACATGCTCGTTGATGTTCGCTTATTCGGTCCTGCCGTTTCTCTTGATTGCCGAGAGCGTAACCAGGCTATCGTTTTGGCGGTTGCATCAAGGACCAGGAAAATGAGAACTCCGACCAACACTGCAATGACATACGGATTTTGCCACTTTGCGGCCCATGACCATTGCGAATCCTTCGTTTGGGGCTTCTGCTGGGGCTTCACTTTGTGTGTCGAGCGGAAGACTGTTCGCCCGCCCACGTTTTCTTGTTTGGGCTGAACGGGCAATTGGCCGCTCGGCGTCGCATCGATGGGCACCCAGCCGTGTGTGGGCGAGAACACTTCCGCCCATGCGTGCTCGTGTTTCAGCTTGACGATGAATTCATCGGATTCCGGTACAGGATCGCCGGGGGAAAAGCCGATAACGCAGCGAGCCGGTATGCCGCATGCCCTGCACAACAATACTTCCGCCGTCGCAAACTCGCCGCACGTGCCTTCCTTCTCCTTGAGAAGGAAGCGCGAGAGAGCGTCCTCGCCCGGCTCCAAAACAGGGTGTTGGATTGTGTATTTGTAGTTTTTGCGCAAATAGTTGGCGATGTTTTCCGCTTTCCTAAACCAGTTTCCTTCCGCCCCGGCTGCCGAAAGGGCCAGCTTTTTCAGCTCCGGCCTGAAATTGGCCGGCAAGGTGAGAAAACGTTTGCCGATAATGAGAATGTTCTCCAGGTCTTCGCCGGTGGGCATATTGCCGGCTCGCATCTCCTCCAGATTGGCAGATGGGACCAGCGCCACGGCTGTATAAAACAGCCCCGGTCGCAATGGTCCGTCAGCGCGCAAAGAGCCGTCATTGCCTATGCTCACCGGTTGCGGGAAGTACAAGCTCTGCGGGATCCAGCCCGTCGGAATAAGAGGGGGCAGCTCGGATTTGATTTCCACTCGCGCCTCCACTTCACTGCCGATGAAGGTCGTCGGCAGGCGCAGCGACGGATAGCTGGAGACGTCAAATCCATCCTTGCCGATTTTCTTCCACGCCATCCAGCTCTGCGCCCTGGAGTACTGCCAGCGGTCACCCGTGTAACTGTCAAAAGCACCGCACCGGAGGTAGAGCGGGCGATTAGCAAAGACAGTCATGACATGGGTTTCCAGATTTTTTGTCGGCGCGCCTTTCGTTGTTCCCAGCAACATCTGCGGCTGGTTATTGGGCTGAGGACTGCTCGCGGGCCGCCCTTTCGCCCCTGGTTTTCCTTTGCTCGTGCCTGGTTTCGTCTCGCCCGGCGCTGGCTTGCCGTTTCCTTCCTTTCCGCCTGCTTTGTTTCTGTATCCGCTCATTGCCTCGCGTTTGGGCGGCGGTGGCAGGTCGCCCGCTTCCTTGCTCTGGGCATTGGCATTGGTCGCCTGCTTCCTCGCCTGTCCAGGGCGGTTTCCTTCCCTATTCTGAGGCGGCTTGAAAGTGGGACCTGGTGCTGGTTTTGGCTTTCCTTTGTCGGACAGCCGGGAAAATGGGGGAAGGGATATTTTGGGCGCCGGCTTGTAGACAGGCGAAGGTTTGATGGCCGGCTGAAAATGCTCCTGCACTCTTACGATAAGGAAGCGAGCCTGCTCGGCGATGATTTCAACGAGCGAATAGCCTGTGCGCGGCAGCATGCTGAAAAGCACGAGCGTGGCCAGAGGCAGCGTGGCGACGGCCATTAATGTGCTTCCTGCCTGATAGCGGGCAGCTTTGCGCGGGCTTGCCGGATTGAGAACATTGGCTTGGATTGGTCTGTTTGACTCGTTGATCAAAGACGGGGAGCCGTCCTGGCTGTGCGAGAGGGCAAGGAAATAAAGAAGTGCAGCACCGCTTATGATGAATGCCAGCGGAAAAGCGGCAAATGAGATGTTTTTGTCGGTCTGCGAGGCAATGCAGCCGAGAAGGCCCAGAGCAATCAAAGAGCAGATATACAGGTCGTTGCGCGTTTTCAAATCAAATGTGTGCAATACGAGCAAACCGCACAACACCCGCATGAAAGGCACAAGAAGTTTGCCTGCTCCGTAAAACTCCTTCAGCGCCTCACCGATGAAGCTGCCCAGAACAGCACAGGTGCCGAGAATCGTAACGATGGTAATCCATTGCGATTTGCGTTTGCGAAACAAATAACTCAAATAACTGCCCACTGCTGCCGCGGTGACATAGAACATGGTGATAACCAGCGGGGCGTCGGCATAAAAACAGAAGGCAGCCAGGCTGATGCCCGTGATGATGAAAGCGGTCACGCGCAATTGCACGGAATGCTCCACCTCACCTTTCATCTTCTTCTGCTTCTCGGTCATTACAGCTTACAAATGTCCTCCGCTCCTGAAACAGTCGAAATGCTCACGCCCACTTGCGATATGTCGTCCGGCTCCCTTCTCAGGTCGAGCGTTTGCGTGCCTGTGAGGCTCATGACCTTGCTCACGCGTTGTTGCCGGTCGGCATCTGTCTTCCCGGGCGGCTGAACGACTACAAGCTCCACCTGCGATTTTTCCGTTCTTGGCGCCAGAAAAATAAGCGCGCCTTCCCGTGTTTTCTTGATCAAGTCATCGAGCTTCTCCACCCGGCGGCCGCGACGGGCTGCAACACGGCTGGTTTCTTCGATGCGAGTGAAAGGATCGAGTCTGGCGATCAGCTCAATGGTGGCATGCAACCCTGGTGGCAGATTCGGTGGCGTCGTGACAAGGGTTTGATTTCTCACAATCAACTTCGGCGCCAGTCCCCATCGGTAGCCGAGCGTGACGAGAGATGCCGCCGTGATCAATGCCAATTCATACAACTCTTCTGTTCCCCAGTCCCACTTCAGGTCGATCAGAAGATCGAATGCAGGCAGTCCCTCGGCTTCGAATTCTCTTGTGAGCAGCCGTCCGAGCCGGGCGCTGGAAGCCCAGTGAATTATGCGCGGGCTGTCTCCCTTGACGTATTCTCTCACTCCCCGCACTACGGCCGAATTCTGATAAGGGCTTGATTTGCGGGAAAGCAAGCCGACCGAAGGCGTAACCACATTCAGCTTCTGCAAGAAGCTTCCCGCCACCGGATACACCTTCGGATAGACGGTGGTCTCGGGCAGCGGCTCGTCATCTTTAGGCGGACTGTCGAATTTGAATTGAATTTCCCTCGACGCCCAGGCAAGACCAAAAGGGAAACACGAAAAGACGACAATGCTCGAGACGCGATAAATACCGCGCCGCAACGGCCCGGCAAGCAACTGGAATGTCTCTTTCTCCGGCACCGCCTTTAGAAGAAGAGGTTTGGAAAGAGGGGCGGCTGCTGCGCTGCCCAGCCGCACTACATTGACCGTAATGCGCAAGAAATTGATTGGGAAAAGGTAGCCGAAGCTGCCGATGCCCAGCTTCCTTGCCAGCATTATC
>DATNRC010000380.1:0-8323 GCA_036703705.1 Candidatus Obscuribacterales bacterium | reverse complement strand
CTAAGGTGAATACCATATTTGTATGGCAATTTCCCCAGAGTAGCCGCGTTTTGCCTTCCGCGTCCTCTACCTGCGTGATAGCATGGGCCAGTCCGCCGTTGTCAGCAAGCGGAATTGGGCAAGCTACGAGCGATCGGAGTTGCGCAACCAAGGAAATCCCTAGGGCAATAAGGTTTTCTCATATATGGAATTTCAGAATAAAGATCTCACGTGCCGCGATTGTGGCAAGACGTTTATCTTCTCGGCAGGCGAACAGGAATTCTTCAGCGCCAAGGGCCTTGTGAATGAGCCCAAAAGGTGTCCGAATTGCCGTATTTTGATGCGCGTACAACGCAACGGAGAAGATCCCAGCCGCACAGCAGAAGTCAACTGCGCAGAATGCGGTTCCCCCACCCGCGTCCCCTTCCAGCCGAAGGGATATCGCCCCGTGTATTGCAGCTACTGCTTCCGCACCAAGAAATTGGAAGGGCAGAACCAGTCCACCCCAGCTTCGGATAAAGATATCGAAGTCGCCACCGTTTAGTTGAATTAGTTCAATTCGTCGAAATTAGTTGAATTTAGAGCTGACAGCTCAAGTCAAGGCGAAGAAGTCAAGGTTCGGAGCGGGCTCCGAGCAAATTTGCTGACGCGCTTCCAGTTCACAATTCTCATGCAAGTCGCCCCGGCTGCCGCATCAATCAAAATTTGTGAATGAGGTCTGAAGTCGCCTTTATTTGGTCCTCTATAATAATGTGCAGAGTCACCCGCTCTGTGGATTGCTTGTCACCAGGTAGAGGTCTGATGACCGATAACACTGAACCTTGTCCTAGCTGCGGCCGCCCTACACCGGTCGGTACCAGATGTGTCTATTGCGCTACTGTCACCGATCTCGATCTCAAGAGTCTGCAGCTCGATTACATAAAAGCTGCGGAAGGCGACGAGTCCGAGCTTCCTAAGCAGGTTGTCGTGGTAGTGCAAAAGACAGGCCAAAAGGTGCCGTTGAAGAATCGGAAAGTGAAAATCGGCAGAGATCCATCCAATCAGGTGGTCATACCCGACGACACTTTTACGTCTCGCCATCATGCCTGGATAACCTTCGAAGAGGGTGATTTCTGGCTGGAAGATCTGGGCTCGACCAACGGTACGCTTTTGAACGGCCACCCTGTGGTCAAGCGTCAGGTTCTTTCAGCAGGTGACAAAATTAGAGTAGGTCACACAGAGCTGACTTTTGAGATCGAGAATTGACGGCAACCATACAGATTTAGCATAAGGGATAAATGGCAGACACAAGCTCGGGTGGCGCCAATAGGATTGAATTAGAGAGCCAGGTCCTGTGTGCGGCACTGAGGCAGAGCTGGGCTATGGATGACACCATTGGCGTCATCACCGTTGTTCGCCAGCTTTATCAATTGTTTCCTGATTTGCTGCCGCCCCCGAAAGGTGACGGCAACTATCGTCCAACGAGCCTCTATCCTCTTCTGGGCCTGACGTGCGACGTCTCGCAAACCGCCGTATTGTCGGGTTATCTGCGCGCGGTGAAAAACTTCCTCCGCCAGGGACCAGTCAAGGATCGCCGCGAGGACTACTTCCGCCTTCTCGATGCCGGATACATACTGAGAAAGCCGCGTTTGCGCTTGAGTCACGATCTTGTCGCGGTCAGAACATGGCTTATCGAGCAGAAAGCAATTCCCGAAGACGGAACGCTAGAACCTGCCGTGGCGCCCGCCCAAGAGCCGCAGCCGCAAATGCTCGTCACCACAACGCAGATCGAAGAGCGGCTGCCCATGCTCATCGAGATGCTCAAGGCCTGCCAGATCATTGGCCCGGCTGAGGTGCAGGCATTGAAAAACCAGATGGCGATTGCGCCGGAAATCCCGCTCAAAGAGCTCGTTTTGAGTGCCGGCTATGTCACCGATCAGCAGATGCAATCGTTGTTGGTTGGAGAATATTTGCTTGCCCAGGGCACCATATCCATGCACCAATTTGCCGTCGCCATGTACGACGAAATGACGGGCATGTGCAAGATGGCCGAGTCCTTGCAAGTGCGGGGCTGGCTGTCCACGGAAGCCAGGTAGTTGAAGGCGCATTCGCCAGTTTGCCGTCGCCATGCACGACGAATGACGGGCATGTGCAAGATGTCCGAGCTTGCAAGTGCGCGGCTGGCTATTATGGAAGCCAGGTAGTTGAAGGCGCATTGCCTGTCAATGGCCTGTCGGCTTTTGGTGGGCGTAAAAGACGAGAATGGCGACAGACCAGATGGCAAGCATGATGAAAAACGGATTGGCGACGCCGCCTAAGAGAATATACTCGTAGTGAATTTTGGCGTAAATCGGCATCAAGTAAATGATGCCGGGGAGAAGCCAGAGGATCTTGGTGCGCAAACTGACTGCTTTTCCCGCTTCGCCCAGGACAAACAGAATCACGGCCGGCGCGAGAAGCAAGAGGTCGTAGTTGTGGCAGTGCAAGGCGGAGCCCAATCCCGCCGGCATGGAAATGACAAAGCCATATTGCCACCAGTCTTGTTTGTCTTTGTATTTCCTGCCCAGGATGAAAAGACATGCCAGCGTGGACAACATCACAATTATGGCGGCAATCATGACCGCATTATCAGCAGTGGGGAAAATCCTCAGCAGCTGTCCTCTCACGGTGGGGCTGACTTCGGCAGCCATCCACTGCTTGTTTTGCTTAACGGCGGTAAGGAGCTGGAAATATCCTTCCCAGGCTGCAGATCCGAAAAGCAGGCATGCCACCGCATACAATATCGCTGTCGTCGCGGCAACACAGGCGATCAGCTTCCACCTGCCTGCTGCCAGGCAAAAGACAAGCAGTGGCAGCAACTCCTGCGGTCTTGTCAGCATTGGCGCCAGAGAGAGCGCACTTGAGAGAGGACGCTCCATTTTGAGGAAATAAAGGCTGGCCGTAAGCGAAAGAAGAGCGAGCGGCGCCAACTGACCATGGCGCACGGCCTCCCAGATCGGACCGGAAACGACAAGAATGGTGCCCGCCCGCAAGACGTGAGGTCCGGATAAATCAAGCGTCTTAGCCAGCAATACGAAGCTTGCCGTGGTGCATAAAATCAAAAAGGCAAACCACACCTTGTTGACGATATCGCCAGGCAGCAAGCCGATAGGAATCAGGAGGGGCAAAGAAAAGGGCGGCACATAAAGTTGCGGTGTTTCATATCCGTCAGGAAATGCAGCCTTCTCAAACGCATTGAGGGCAGATGGGTCGTAAATCTCGGAGCCCTTGCCCATAATGAGCATTCGTCCGGGCGCATAAAATTCCGGCAAGTCTTTTAGCTTCAACTCTGGTGGCGACAGGATGAACATGACGACAGACAGAAGAATGAGGATAAAAATGTATGGGAGCCAGCGGGCAAGCGAATTTTGCATTGTCACCTGGGCAGAGATATGCCTTTACGTAGAAACAAGTCAGATGCCTTGTCTTTGCTTTCCACTCTTTGCCATTGCGCATCATCCCTGAGCGTGGCCGAGGTTCTGCTCTCTTTGGGCACGAGCAGCCAATCAATTTTCAAGCCTTTCATATTTTTGCCGTTCAGGATGTCGCGCCAGCCGGGCGCCATCTGCGCGACCAGGCTGTATTCCGTGTAAAAGCGCTCGCCGTAGAAATCAGCGCGATCGTCGATAAATACACGCTTGTCCAGCATGTAGCGCAGATAACCGCCCCAATTGTCGTAGTTGAATCCAGTCAGAGACATGAGATCGTGCTGTCTGATGAATTCCAGGTTCTCCACAGGCTTGTTGCTCGCGCCAAAACCGGACGTTAAGTATTGCTCGCCAAAAAGTTTGCCGTTGTTGAGAGCGACAGCAATAAGAAAAAGGGAGAAGCCGACGGACAGCAAGTGCTTCTTGCACTGGCGCTCATTGACATCGAATTTGTCAAAGCCTTTTTGTATGCGCCCCAACCACTGGGGCACTGAATGGTGAGAACGCAAATCGGCCAGCTTTGTCGAGGAGAAAAGCCTTCCTATTGCCGGCACTGAGACGACGGCAAACAACGGCAGATTGCGAATCGCGGACAACGATCCGTGAGCAAAGACCATTAAGGTTAGAAATAGAGGCGTGGAAAGGCGGACCTTAGAGACGTACAGTCCGGCCGCCAGGAAGAAAAACAAAATCTCGAGGCAAAGCGGATGCAATCCGCCATGGAACACGGGCGACATGAATTCATTTGTGGCCGCAAGGAGCGAGCTGCCCTTCAAGTAGTGAAAAATGTATTCGTAGAGCTTTATGCCGTAAGGATTGACAAGAGTGGCGCCTGTCACCGCCAACAGTGCAAAAGCAAAGTATTTGCTGCGCTGGCGATAATTGATTGCGCTTTCGCCGCCTCGTCGGACGAGCCAGATGATGAGCGAAACGCCAAGATAGAGCCCGCAAAGCAAAATGCCTATCAGATACGCAGGATGGCAATTGACCCACAGCACCATGAAAAGAGCTAATGTGGCGACGAGTTTGATGCCGGATATGGTGCCGCGGTAAAAGTCCTCCAGATGAGCGACAAAGAGAAAGACGCCCAGCATCGTAATAATGTGCGGGCGGGCAAGAAAATGCACTGCTGCCGTAAGAATGCCGACAATCGTGATGAATGCAGCAAATCCGAAGTGGCAGCCCTCCCTGCGGCAGCGGTCGTAGACCATCAAAAATATAGCGCTGATGACAATGCTTACCGCCACAGCCAGAAGGTTGAAACCGCCCAGCTTGACCAAACCGGCAATGAATACGTCGAACAGCCACTCATATGCGACCCACTCTTTGTCGGGAAAGGTAAAGGAGAAGAGATCGGTGTGGGGAATCTGTCCTGTCTTGAGGATATAGTTGCCGGCAACCAGGTGCCATCCGGTCGAGCCGTCTGTAAACAAGAGATCGGGGCGCAGGAAAAGCAGCAGCTGCAGAGTGAAGACGAAAAGAAAATCGCCCACATCAGGCATGTAGGGAAGGAGCTTGGAGCCCTCTTTCTCTTGCCTCTCACCTGCTAACGATGCGCTCATTGCTCTCTATTATCTATCATTGTTTTCCCCTTCGATACTTTGCTTCTTTCCATCGAGCGGCAATTGCGGGAACAAAAGCACATAGCATTCACTGCCCGGCACCCTGGTCCACTCTTGCCTGTGCGAGGCGGGCGGGCGGTGCCCGGGATAAATCACAAGCGCCCTTGCGCCAACGGATTTGAGCCGCGATATAAGCTCACGTCTGGTCTCTTCGCTGACCTCAAAAAACCTCTTTTCATGAGGGATATCAGCCACAATTCTCAAACGCCCCAGATAAGCCCAGAAGTAATTGCTGGAGGCTGAAAGCGGAAGCAGATCTTCGTAGATTCTCATGGTGCCTGGCAGAAAGCCAAGTTGTGCCACACAGTCTCCATTTTTCAGTCCCAGCTCGTGGAGGCCCCTGGCGATGCGCACTGACACAGGCGGATCCGGCCGGCTGAGGAGGAATGTCTGGGTCTTGATCATACTGAAAATGAACAAGGAGAAGTAGGCGGGCAAAAACGTCACCAGCGTGAAGGACGCCAGCTTCGAGCGCTTATCGTCTTTCAAGAGGCGCAACGAGCCGATAAGAGCTGCTGTTGCTACAACGACTAAGGGCGCGAAATATCTCACATTGCCGTCAAAAGTGAGATTGGTCATGGGAGCGATCATGGCAAGCGCGAGAATGGAAAATCCATGCAGAGGCCAGAACGCCTTTAGTGCCGACGATGTAAACAGTTTTCGCCGCGCAAGAAGGCTTGCCGCTGCCAAGGCAATCAAAAGCACGATGCCAAAATAGAAGAAGTAAATGAGAACATTCATTCCCGTAACACGCAGCCAGCGCCCGAGATCTATCTCCAGGCGAGTGCCTTGAGCATAATATGCGCGGTGCCGCCAGACCGCGTAGGTGCTGTCGGGAAAATCAGGAAAAGCGTATGTGAGCGGATCTGCAAACAAAATGCGTTCGCCGTGCTTGAGACCGGGTTCAATGCGATGATGCCCGGGTTTGCCCATCACTGTTTCCTGAATGGATAATTTGCCCGTTTCCATCATCGAAGGCTTTCCCAGCTTGAAGGAAAGAGCAATCACATGCGGCGCGGAGAGCAAGGCAACAGTGAGAAGGTAGGTGGAAAGATGCTTCCACCTGGACTTTTCCTGCCTCAGAGCGAGGAGGCAAAAGAGGAAAAACAAGAATGTGTACGCGACATAGACCGATTTGGCAAGGTAGCCAAGGCCAATGAAAACTCCCAAGAGGACAAAGTTGAGGGACCGATCCGGCTTTTCAACGATCTTCAAGAAAACGGCGAGCGAGGCGTAAAGAAAACTGTTGGCGATCCAGTCCGGCGTTTGTTGAAAGACGCCGCTCAAAACGGTGACGCTGAAAGCGAAAGCAAAATAAAGAATGATTGTTGCATAGCGATCGTCGAGCGGCGCGAAAGAGCCGTCTTCGGGAAGAGCCCACAAACGAAAGCGCATGAATTGCCGGCGAAACCATTCGAAGGCAATCAGTTGCCCCAGGAAAATGGAAAAATTGCATGCCATGACCACTTGAGGCTCAATCTCCGGCGACGGATTGAACAGGGAAAGCCAGACGCTGATAAGGACAGGATAGAGCGGGCTCCAGATGGCATCGACGATATTCAGCCAATCGCCCTTCATGAGCGAGCGTGCCATATCCAGGTAGGCGATGGCATCTTCTTGAAAAAACGAATTTCTGTAAATGTAAGCTTGAGCAAAGACCGCTGCCGTCACCGCGATTTGCAGGATGAGCACCAGTCTCATTAGCTTAGCCCCTCAAGGGGCTCTTTATTGCCAAGCATCATTTGCACTTGGGATACTGCCAGCAAAAGGAGCGCCGTGTTCATTATTGCTAAAAGCGGTATCTCAATCGAGCTTGCTGCCATGAAGCAGAGCCAGGACACGAAAGGATAATAGAGAAGCAGCAGGCACCAGTAGCGGAGCGGCCAGGCGGGCAATCTTGCCGCCTGAAAGATGCTGAGCGAAGGAATGGTGAGCGCTGCGGCCACGGAGAGAATGAGCAAATCGTGATAATGGAGATGCGGGCTCAAAGCGGTTGCGGAAGCCAGCGTAAGGGCCATCGGCCAGCGCAGATCCGTCTTAAGCCGCGGTGCGCTCCATACGCGGCAAAGGTAGATCACTTGAGCGATGAGCAGGGCGGCCATGATAATTCCCGTCATCTCAGGCGGCAAAAGACAACTCAAGAGTCCGCGCAGGCTGACCATGCTCTTGGGGGAAATGCTCAGGTGGGTGACGGGCGAAGTCTCGACATATGCTAACCACGACGGATACTTGATCAGATTGTGCCATCCGACGTTGAGCCCTGCCACCACAAGCAATACCATCTCCGCAACGACGGCTGATGCCAAAAGGCGCCATCGGCGCTGCGCTATTGCCGGCAGGCCGAGAAATAGCAAATATTGCGGCTTTATGCTGGAGAGGGCAAGGGCTGCTCCTGCCAGCCTGTCTTTCTTGCTCGCCAGTCCGTGAAAGAAAAGGCAGATGCAGGTCACGAGCCAGGAGCTGGTTTGCCCCAGCCTGAGACTGATAATCAAAGGCTGAGAAAAGAGCACGGCAAGAAGAAAGATGGCCCGATCGGCGGCATCAAGCCGGGGCGCATATTTCTTCAGGACAAAATGAAGCGCTGCCATCAAAACCAGCGGCCAGGCGATGATCCACAATATGTACGCAGTGCGCAGAGGGAGCAAGCTCAAAGGGGCCATCAAAGAGAAGAAGTAAGGAGGATAGGCGATGAAAAAAGGGACCTCGCTGCGCTCCGGCGCTATGAGCTCGTTAAGGTAGCGAAGCTGCACGTCAGGCTCATAGATTTGCGTCCTCTCGGGCGAGCGCGCCAGCATGCCCGCCTCATACCAGGTGACGAAGTCCATTACCGACAGTTTGCCGCCTGAGCGGGAGCTGAAGGGGGCTCCCAGGAGGGCGGGAAGGTAAATCAAGCCCAGGACGTAAAGAACGCCAATCGACAGAACGCTAATGACGGCGATCTTTACTACCTTTTTGGAAATCCCTGGCATCGTCCACCCGAAACGGTGCTCTTGTTTTACCATGGCCCGATGACGCGCGACAAAGTAGCTATACTGTTATTGTTGTCGGGCGGCGGGTCATTCAACGGTAATCTGGCTCATTTCGTTTAAGCCGTAAGTGGTGGTATGTGAATCTTGTAAATAGCACCCGCGTGACGGTTTGAATTCGAGATGACAGGTGAGTCATTGTCGCAATCTGAAGCAAAGAAGCCGCCTCTGCTCGCAGTACTGATGCCTGCGTACAACGAGGAAGAGAACATCGGACTGGCTGTCGAAGAGGTGAAGAAAGAAGTTTTGG
>DATNRC010000379.1:0-3751 GCA_036703705.1 Candidatus Obscuribacterales bacterium | reverse complement strand
TTGAAAGCTCTGAAGAAAAATCCAAATCAGCGCCACCAGTCCGTTGAAGAGTTGAAGAAAGAGCTGCTCGAGGCCGCGACGAGGTCGCGCATTTACATTGAGGGCATGGAG
This sequence comes from Candidatus Obscuribacterales bacterium, assembly GCA_036703705.1. Lineage (GTDB taxonomy): Bacteria > Cyanobacteriota > Vampirovibrionia > Obscuribacterales > Obscuribacteraceae > DATNRC01. The sequence continues at coordinate 3,640 of DATNRC010000379.1, read as the reverse complement.
AAAGCGACTTACGAGTCTGATCCCTTCAGTGTCAACATCACAACAAAGCAGTTGGTTCCGGAAGAGCCCAAGGAAGAAGAGAAGAAACAGGAAGCATCGAAAGAGATGCAAAAGCTCGTGCTCGATGCCGTCTCGCTGGCCGAAAAACAAGAACTCGAGCGAAAAAAACTGAAGGGTTATTTGTTTGTTCTCTACGGTCTTTTAGCTGCCGGGCTCATCTTCGGCACCTTCCTTCTCCTGTGGCAAGGACCGCCGCAAGATCGCGGCCCGGTCTGGCAGAAGCTTGTCTGGCAGTGGCAGCTCGCACAAGGAGATGATGCGCTGGAGCATAAAGATTTCAAGGGAGCCGAAGAGCATTATCTCGAAGCGGCCAATCTGGCAAAAGGATTTGGCGATGAGGAAGATCGGCTGATCAAGACATTGTTTGCTCTCGGCAAAGTGTATAAAGAAACCGGCAAGACAAGAGAGCTGAACGAGACGAAGTCGCGAATCTACGAGGCGGACAGCAAAAGGTTGGAAAGCGAGTTTATAGAGTGCAGCAAAAACGGCACCTTTATCCCGCCATTGAGAACGAGTCTTGATGTGGAAAATCTCGATGCCGGAACGGCTAAAAAGTACTCAGAGAGATTCACTCAACTGGCAAAGCAGTACCTGGCCAAGAATCAAATTGAAAACGCTCACAGAGCGCTGGAAAAGGCGCTGGCCATCGAAGAATATCAGAAGAGCGAGAATGCCTCCGCCGTATTGGAATGCGCGCATCAAATCGCCGGCAGCTGCCAGCTAGAGCAACACAAGAAGCATTTGAAAACGCTTGTCGAGCGGGCGGAGCGTCTGCGCTAGCTTGACTTTATCCGTATGTGCGCTTTGATGGCAGTCCGCCCGTGCATCACGGCACGGCGTGGCTGCATCATGCGCTCAGCCACTAGCAGTCGCCCAGGGGCTCCCGCAATCGCGCCTCACGGCACCGCGGGCCTTAAATGTGCACTCCGCCCGCGCCTCAGGGCACCTCGTGCCTGCGCGTATGCGTAACTGATCTTAGCGGCGTAATGTGATGCCGCCGTCATTTTTGCAGCGATGCCACGAGCCTGTTGATTGATTTCAACACATCTTTATTGGTCGATGCCGCATAAACAGCATACAGCGCGATTATCACCAGGACCAGAGAGAGAACTTTCTGCAGCAGCCTGAGCAAATTACTGCTGCCTGCGCTCTTTGCTCTGGCGCTGAACGCAACGTTGCCGTCGGTTGCCTTATGCCCTCGAGAACTGCCCAGGCGCGTTCGGCTGCTTCTCAGTCCTCTCGTGTCCTGTCCGGTGAGCTGCCTCTGGCAACTGGGGCAGAACTTTATGTGTGCCGTAACCGGAGCGCCACAATAAGGGCATTCGCTGGCAACAGGCGAATGGCTCGATGTGTCTCGCTGCTCGGCAGCGGTTGCGCCTGCTTGAGGATTCTCGCCCGTCGTTTTGTCAGCTTGAGCGGGATCAGCCTGGGAGGCGCCCAATTGCGCACCGGCTGCCGGCTCCTCTCTTGTTCCTTTTGGGATGTCGATTTCCTGCGATGCTTTCTGGATTGCCTGAGCTTCCTCAATCAAACCGTGGAATTGCGCCACTTCCTCGCGATGTTTCAAAGCTCGCACTTTCAACCCATCTCGCCTGATCGCCTCCTTCAAATCGAGGGCAAACTCTTCCGCAGTCTGATAGCGCATGTCAGCATCCTTTTGCAGCGCTTTGTTGAGCACGCGGGTCATTTCGGTGCAAAGCTTCATTTCAGGCGTAGCAAAATTGAAGGGAATGGGAGTGGCATAGAGGTGGCAATCAAGCATCTCGATGGCCGATTTTGCCTTGAACGGCAGCTTCCCCGACAGGGATTCGTAAACGACGACACCGAATGCATAGAGATCGCTTCTGGGATCGACAACCAGCGAAGACAGGCATTGCTCAGGGCTCATGTAGGGAGGACTGCCGCACACGTCGCCTACTTTCGTGATGTTTAGAGCCTCTTGCGCAACACCGCTTACCTCCCTCAATTTGGACAAACCGAAATCAACGATTGTCACCCAGTCGTCCTGATTATTGGCGCGAACAAGCATGATGTTCTCGGGCTTCAAATCGCGATGGACGACGTCGGCCCGGTGAGCGGAAGACAAAGCCTCGAGGACTTGGGGAAAAATCTTTGCGGCCCGCTCGAAGGAGAGCGGACCCTCGTCTTTGATCACGCTTTTCAAGCTTTTCCCGTCCAGATAGTCCATGACGAGATACGGCTGCCCCTGGAACATGCCGAAATCGTAGAGGTTGATGATGTGGTGGTGACGAACTTGCGAAACCGTCTTCGCTTCCCGGTGGAATCGCTTAATAGCCTCAGGCTCGGAAACCTTGTGGCTATAAAGCATCTTGATGGCCATCTCTTTGTCCATGTTCTGCTGGCGGGCTTTGTAAACCACCCCCATGCCGCCCCGCCCTACCACGGACTCAATCAAATAGCGCTCGTCGAGGACGGTTCCTACGAGCGGGTCGCGCTCAATGAGCCTCAGCTGCGCAGAATCATCGGGACAGACCTCAAGGCTGTCGTCCTCATAGTCGTTGAAGCATTCCGGGCATGTTTTCAAGCGGCTTACCCAATCCAGATCTAGATCTGAAATAGAACCGATCTCTCCATACCACCTGTGGCCGGGCGTTAATCTCTTATCAGAGACAGTCGGTGCTGATTGACGCGCTCCACATTATCAAAAGTTAAGATGAATGAGAAGCTTAAAAGAACTCAGCAATGATGGAGTTGCTTATTGGCACATGCTCTTTGCTGATGAAGAGCCTGCCTCCATCAAGCGTCAGCATGCCACAATCAGTCAATTTGTCGATTTGTTGCCCAAAGCGAGCTAAGAAATCTACCTCATAGCGCGCATTGAATTGCTCAACCTCGATCCCATTTCGCAGCCGAAGACCAAGCATGATTGCTTCTTTGAGGCGCGTCTTCTCATCAATCGCCTCCCTGGTCTCATCGCCCAGGCAATCGCGCATATAGCGCGTCAGTGAGCGCCAGTTCGAGCTGCGGCATCCGCTTATGTAGCGGTGCGCGCTGACGCCAAAAGCCAAATATTCAGAGTTGCTCCAGTAGTTCAAATTGTGCCTCGATTGCCAGCCCGTCCTGGCGAAGTTCGAAACTTCGTAATGGAAGAAGCCCTCTGCCTCAAGCATCTCGACGAGCGCAAAAAACATCGCTCGATATTCCTCCTCGCCGGGATAGCTCGGTGAGTCTTTTGGAAAGCGCATATAAAGCGGAGAGTTGGTCTCTATATGCAGACCGTAAGCGGATACGTGGTTGAGATTTGGATAAATGCGGGACAGTGCCAGAATCTCTCCAATAGTACGCTTCAAGCTGGATACAGATTGAGTAGGCAAGCCGTACATCAAATCGACACAGACCGAGGGCATCCCCGATCCGCAGGCCAGCTGTATTCCCTTGACGGCCTCATCGTGCGTGTGATCGCGCCCCATGGCAGCGAGCTCGTTATCGTCAAGCGACTCTACGCCGATGGACAGGCGGTTTATACCCAGCTTCCGCCATTGGGCCAGTTTCTCGCCCGTTATGGCATGAGGCGTGGTTTCGAGGGAAATCTCGCACTCAGCCTCAAGCACGCAACGCT
>DATNRC010000378.1:0-10576 GCA_036703705.1 Candidatus Obscuribacterales bacterium | reverse complement strand
CCAACCTCTATTCCGCATATGGTTGGGCTATTCATTTATGTGAGCTGCGCTGCCATTCTGCTCGGTGCGATCGATCCTGACGGCTTCCAGTTTCCCGGCATGCCGCTGCCCATTCCTGTGCCCTTAGACCAATTGTTTTCTTACAACGGCCTGGGTCTGGTTGTCTTGGCTTTCTGCGGCGTAGGAGTTTTTGTCTCGCGCACGCCGTCGGAGGCCGCGAAAAGGCTGGGCTGGGCGAAGCCGACCGCACCACAGGTGGGGATAGGTCTGGGGCTGGTGGTTTTTAGCTTTCTCTATGATGCGTTGTGGGCTGTCTTTAGTCATCAGATGGGAGGCGACCTGGCGACGAAGCTGGCAACCTACAATGCAGGCACGTTCAGCGTGGTGGGCGGCTTTGGGCCTTCGGTGATCCTCGCTCTTGCCACCGCCATCTTCGCGGGAGTCGGCGAAGAAACATTGATAAGAGGAGCCTTGCAGCCGGCATTGGGAATTTTGCCGGCGGCAATTCTGCATGGCATCCTGCATGGGCAATTCAGCCACGCGCCCATTTTCATCGTTCAAGTTGCCATCTGGTCAATGTGCATGGGGATCGTCAGACGTTACACAAACACGACAACAACAATCATTGGTCACGCCGGCTTTAATTTCGTGACGACGTTTTTGTTTGCCTTCAATCCCTAGGGAAGGCATCGGAAAGGCATTCACTTCTATGTGCGCTTTCAAGACGCGCGATCTTTGCCGCCTTGGTCGCCCGCGAAAGCGCATAACTTGCGCTATGTGGTGTTTAGTGCCCTTTTTTGGACTTGATCTGCTTATTCATGTCATGCGGAGGAACACAAAAACCAAGAACTGGATTGTTTGCAAGTGACAAAAACCAGACCGTTGCCCGAGCAATTGAGGTCTAGATGGTCAGTTGGATTCGCGTGTCGAGATCGGCCAGCGGATCGGTGAGGGCGATCTTCAAAAGCTCAGCCCGCTTTGACTCGTCTTCCATGAGCATCTTGGCCAGGTGCAATGAAGCATCAGGAGATGTATTTCCCAACTTGAGCTTATGACAGATATTCATAGAAGCCATTTCACATGCCGTCTCTATGCCCTGACCCAAATTGTATTTGCCCATCATGTCCTTGGCTTGCGGTGTGGGATAGAGCCGATCGGAAAAGCCGAAGGCGTCCAGCAAGAGTGTCTTGAACCATTCAGGAGCATCTTCTGTGGGCTCCGCGTGCTCATATAAGGTAAGCCAAATAGATAAACATAGGATCTCCTTCACCGCTTCTGCGAATTCATCTTTTGTGAGCTGTGAGGCTGCGTTTTTGTTATTCGTGTCGGCGCCTTCCTCGCAGTGCATTATGTATTGGCGGATGGTGCGCGTGCACTCCATACCGAGGGCGGTGGCAAAGAACAGAGCGCGTTCTGCAAGCTCCTGGTCGGTTTTCGGCGGAACAGCCGTGCTTGGCAGTATTCTCCCCGTTGATGCCGCCGACCCTGGATTGCTTTCCATTTGAACCTCAATGACTAGCGTGGGAAGTGGCGTTTAAGCGCCAAGGTTGCTTTGATTGTAGCAGTCGCGCGAATTGCCGATTGAACGGAACGCAGGAGGAAAATCTGTTGGCTGGACAACAAATTTCGACCTACTACGTATTTTCCCCCATGACAAGTTTTTAAATATCTGCGATATTGCAAGTGCCGAATGCCCCCATCGGCAGATTTACGGGCATTTGTGTTTACCATCTTCCCAGGTGAGGTATATATAGAGTGCTGGAAGGCCCAAGCAGTCCGTCGTTCGGACGGAGGAAGCAATTGGAATAGCTTCCTAACTTGTCGTGTCTCAATAACAAGTTCTTGCGCGTGGCCGTCAGTCTCAGAGGAGAGAGATCATGGCAGGTGATGCAAAGTACGATCCTCAGAAATCAGTTGAGCAAAATGCCCAAGACGATTTCCAGGCTATAAAGGAAACCTTTGAAAAGGAGGGTGCCAGGGCCGCCTATCAAAAGATGACCGACGAACTGAATGCGGTTGCGCCGGAAAATCAAAAGGCATATAAGGAGTCGCTCGCAAAGGCTCTATCAAGCGGCGACAACCCCCTCTTGCCCAAGATGGCGGTGGCATATCTTGAGAAGAACCAAAGTCAATTCGCCGACGATGACGGGCGTATAAGCGCGACACGAATTCAGGACAAAGCCGAGCGCGCAAACGAGAAGCAGATGTATGAGAAGGCTGTCGGCAAGGACCTGGGCTATGACCCGTTGGCGGCTGCGTTCACCAATGATCTCGCCAATCGCTATCAAGAGATCAAGAAGACCCTGGGCAGTGACAGACCTAAGGCGGAAGATATCAAGAAGTCGCTCGACGCGAATGCGACACAGGCCAAAGAAGCGGCAGCCAAACTCGAACAGCAGCAAAAAGACAAAGATGGCTTTGCCAAAACACTTTTGAATACACCGGGACTCTTCAACATGCTTGATGGCATGGCTGATGACGGAAAGACGGATGGATACATCAGCAAGGGAGATACGAATAAGTTCTTAGACAGGTGGAACAAAGACGCCAGCTTCCGAGAGCTTTTCGCCAAGACTCCCGAAGAGCAAGATAAGATCAAGAAGTCCGTCGAATACATGCGCGATGCCATAGACAATCGCTTTGGCGAGACTATGCCCGTTGATCGCAGCGGCTGGAGCCCGTACATCACCAAGGAAGCAATGGCTCGCGGCATGGGTTACGGCACTGACAAAGACGCCGTGGCCAAGATGGAGGCCGATCTCAAACCGAAAGAAGAGCCTAAGCAGGATGAAAAGAAAGAGCCGCCCAATCCGCTCGATGATCCAGCTAAGCGCAAGGAAATGTTTGCCGCTTCGGAAAACGCCGACTATCTCCGCAACGTAGCCAAACTCAAGGGCGAGGCCAAAGAGATAACGAAGGAAGATGTTGCTGAAGCCAGAAAAGGCTTGAGCGGTGACAACGACCCCAGAAAGGCGGTTCTGGACGCTCTCGATAAAGAGCTCGCCGTGCCTGAAAATCAGGGCAAACTGACTCTGGAAAAACTGGGAGTCAAAGAAGCTCCTCACGAGAATAAGGAAGATCAAGAGGCCAAGGCTAAAGAGAAGGAAAAAGCTTTCCAGAAGACAGTGCTTGATCGCCTCATTAAGAATCCCGCTCAGGCTCAAGCCATCATCAAAGATGGTGGACTGGTTGATTCCAAGCCATTCCTAGAAGAGGCTAAGAAATTTGAAGAGGCTGCTGCCAATGAGTCCAATGAGGAGAAGAAGCAAGCGTATTTAGACAATGCCGCCGGGCTGAGGAAGATGGCAGGAACCGGTGATAAGGTCGACCTCAACAAAGTGGCTCAAAATCTCGGCTTCAAGGACTTCAAGGATTACGCCGACCGCAAAGGCGTAGCGCCGAAGGAAGGCGAGCCCGATCCGAAGGAAGCTGAAGAAGCAGCTGCCATTGAAGCTGAGAAGAAGAGTGTGCTCGAGCAGGCAACGCAAAAAGCCGGTGAAGGTCCATGGCAAGCTTCGCTTAGAGTTCTCGGCATCAAGGACGAGCGCAAGATGACCAAGGAAGAGGTCGCCGCTGCAAGAGAGCTGACTGAAATCTTCAAGAAGAACTTAGTCGAGCAGTCCGGCGCCAAGTCATACAACGATGCGCTGAACTCCGGTAAGCTGACGGTGGGCTACAACTGGATGAGCCCTGAGAATATCGACAAGACTCTCGAAGCCATCAACGCCAGCAACAACGAAACGCTCAAAGCGCGGTTCGCGAAAATGCAGCCTAAGAAGCCTCCATCTCCGCAGCCCGCCTGATGCAGGAAGCATCGAGTCCTGGTGTCCCGGCTTTCCCCGGGCGTGATTCTTGCTGACTCTTCATCGTCACGGCGATTGTCGGGCGCGCTGGCTCACGTCGCCCATGCTCTAGCCCGGCAGCCTGTGATAGAGGCGCCATCGAGTCTTGTGTCCCGGCTCACCCGGGCCTGATTCCGGCTGACCGTGCACGTCACGGCGCGAGTGCTCGGACTGCAAGTAACGCTTGCTTTAGCGTGTGCCTTGGAGCTACCACGTGGGCCATTTAAGCCAATTCGGCAGTGCCTCGATGCGCATTCTCGGCGCCATCCGGCAGGCAATAAGCCTGCTGATGATCCTTTCCGTGAGGCCGGTCCGGAAATGCTGCGGGACCCATGAGAATGCCTGGCACTATCCGGCGTTGGAAAACAGCCTGGTGGCGATCTGGATCATCACCAGGACGATCGTCATAGCCAGCATGAACGACAGTACTGCTGTGCCGAAGAGAAGCTGCCAGGCAATCAGTGCGTATCGCGGCTGCAGTGTACGAAGAATGCCAAAGCGGTCGGAAACGAAGACAACGAGCGAAGCCATGAATATGCAGTTGGCGACCAGCCAGAATATCGTTGAATACTGGTGCAGACCGATGTACGGCAGCCCGATGAACAATATGCCAACAAGAAGCGCGATAATGACCAGCCGGTTGGTGAGCTTGTCCCGTGCTCTTACCGTCAGTGACTTGTCTTTCGAAATCGCCTGAACGTACCGAAAAGTCTCGATGACGTTTTGCATTGTCGAAAGCCGTCCCTCGTGAGACGCCTTCGATTCGGACGGGCCGCCGGACGAGGGATCCTTGCCTTCCGATTCCGAAAAACTGAAACTACTCTCCATTTCCCGCATCTCCGTTGGAGTTCCTACTACCATTATTGGTTGCTGATTTAAACCTCTAACATCCCCCTCTCAGGGGATGAGGGCATGCCACATTCGCACCGCTCTGCCGTTTCGCCCAATATGCCCGTGGTGAGCCGATTCCCGCGGAAGGAGAAAGACGTGCCAATTTGGCACAAAGGATTATCTTTGATTAACTTTTGCGCGCCTGTGGATTATCAGCAGCTTCCGGCGGTCGTGTCGTGGCAAATCACTGGTCTTTGCTGCCTAGGTTTGATTCCCCGTCCTCTGAGAGTTGCAGGTTGCCTTTGCTCTTCTCAGGAGCGACGTTTGAGCTGCTGCTATTGGAGGAGGAACTGCCTGCCAGCATGCCAAGACCTGCTATGAGGTCAAGGCTAATGACGGGGCGTTTCCCTACTAATTTCCGCTCGGCCATCTCCTTGAGCTCCCTTTCTATATCCTCATTGGTGCGACTTGGTTCAAGGATCGCCACCAAATCCTTGTAATAAAGCGTCTCTTTATCGACAAGGGCGTGCGCCACCATATCCAGTTCCTTTCGCTTGTTCCTCAGCAGGTTGTGCACATTTTCCAGGCAGCCCTCGACGATTTGCTTTACTTCCAGGTCCACCTGGCGCTTTGTGTCTTCTGATGGCTCGATCACAGAATCATCTGACCTGTGGGCTTGATCTAAGTCGTACTTAAATGAGCCCATTCCCCAATTGCGAACCATGCGTGTTGCAAGGTAGGCAACGTTGCCTAGATCGCTCTGAACACCAGCGGTTGTTGTCTCCATATAAAGATTCTCGGCAGCATATCCGCCCAGAGAGACTTCCATTTGTACTAGCAACTCGTGTTTGTTCGGTGAATGATGCATGAGATCTTCCTTGGCTACCGTCCAAACTCGACCTAAAGCACCTCCGCGAGGGACGATCGTCACGACCTGAATGCGATCGCGCTTATTCCGGAAATAAGAAACAATTGCATGACCGGCCTCATGATAGGCTGTTTCCCAAAGCTCTTGAAGGACTATGGTCTGGCTGCGAGCAATTCCGTGGCGGACACGCTGTATAGCGCCTACCAAATCTGCTTGTGAAATTGCAGTTCGCCCTTCACGAATTGCTGCGAGCCCTGCTTCGTTGACGATGTTCGACAGATCGGCACCGGAGCTAAATACAGTCATACGAGCGATTTCCAGAAGGTTAACGGTGCTGTCCATCTGGACCTTGAGCTTGTTGGCATAATGTTCCAATATCGCTTCTCTTCCCTCTAAGTTCGGAATTGGTACCTCAATGCGCCGATCGAATCTCCCTGGGCGAAGAAGAGCGCGGTCGAGCAAATCAGCATTATTGGTAGCACCTATGGTAAGCACCTTATGCCTGCCGAAACCATCCAATTCGCTGAGAAATTGATTGAGAGTTTGGTTGTGTTCCTGCTTGCCACCACCTCCGCGATCGACGCCTCGGTGATGTGCAAGCGCATCGATTTCGTCAATGAAAACGATGGCTGGCTTACCGCTTCTGCGCGCCTGCTCATAAACTGCGCGCACACGCTGTGCCCCTAGTCCAGCCCAGACCTGAACAAAGTCGCTTCCCGAAAGGGCATAGAAGGGAACGCCTGCTTCGTTGGCTATGGCTTTTGCGAGCATCGTTTTGCCCGTACCGGGGGCACCGACCAAAAGTACGCCTTTGGGACTCTTGAGTCCCGAATCAGCAACCAGATCTATGTTCTTTAGCAAGGCTACAACTTCAGCTGCTTCCGCTTTTGCTTCGTCCATCCCTTTGATATCTTCAAGCTTTACGTCTAAATCGGGTAGGCGTGCCAGGCTGATACCGCTGGTGTTGAGCTTGTGTCCTGCAGTTATAGACACTTTTCGTACGGCTTCTTCAAGGTCTCCTTGCATAGTTCGTAGTCTGCCTGAACGCACGGCGAGAATTGCTGCTTCGTTTACGCATGCCGCGATATCGGCTCCGGAGAAATTCACGCTCTCTTTCGCGAGCCGCTCCAAGTCAATTTTGCCTTCCGTCTTTATCTTGCCCAAGTAGAGCTCGAACATTTTCTTTCGCGCATCAGCATCGGGAAGCCCGATGTAGACTTTGCGATCGAATCTTCCTGCACGATAAAAAGCCGTGTCGAGACTTTGCTCGCGGTTGGTGGCGCATATGGTGATTACATTGCTTCTTCCGATGCCATCCAATTGCACTAAAATTTCGTTGAGTTCATTTGTGCGTTGAGCCCCCATTCCTTGAACGGACTCTTGACCTGCAAGCGCGTCAATTTCATCGATAAATACAATTGCGGCTGGTGATTTGCGCGCTTGAGCATAAAGCGCGCGAATTCTGCCCGCGCCCTCGCCTGAAAACATGCTCTTGAAGTAGGACGCGGATATGCCATAAAACGGCACCCCAGCCTCGTTGGCGATGGCTTTCGCAAGCAGTGTCTTGCCGACGCCTGGAGGACCGATCAATAAAATGCCGCGTGGTATCTTGGCGCCAATTTCTCGAAGTGTCGAGCCTTTCTTCAGCAAATCGACAATTTCCGCAGCGTCCAATTTCAAGTCGTCAATGCCAATCACATGATCGAGCCGGATCGTGGGATCGGGGTTGGCAATCTCAACGCCAGAATCAACAAGAATTCGTTCCATTCCGACCGAAATTCGATCAAGAGCTTGTTCCAAAGTATCTGTGTTGACCCGACCAGGACCACTCGGGCGAGTACTGATGAGCGCAGCTTCGTTGACAATCTGATAAATGTCGGCAGGGGAATAGCCTTGAGTGAGCGAGACTATTTTATCTAGATCAAGTTTCGGATCATACGAGACTTTGTCCAAGTAGTACTGAAAGATTCTCTTGCGCTCTTCTGGATCGGGAATCTGGAAATAAATCCTTCGATCCATCCGCCCCGCACGCATCAATGCAGGATCCAGTGCACCATCCTTATTGGTTGCACCAATCACTAATAATCTTGATGCATGAAATCCGTCCATTTGTGTCAACAAAGTGTTGAGAGTCATGTTCATATCAGATTGAGCGCCAAAACCGCGATCTGTCTGTCGCCTCGTTCCCATGGAATCGATTTCATCAATAAACAAAATGCACCTATCGTGCTTTCTGAGCTTGGCGAAAAGCGTCTTGAGTTTCAATACGCCCAAACCAAAAATAAGTCCGCTCATGCTCGAGCCTTCGATAACGTAAAAGGGGACACCAACTTCGTTTGCTATAGCTCGAGCGAATAGTGTCTTGCCGACCCCTGGAGCGCCGATGAATAGCATCCCTTTTGGTACTTCGGCCCCAGAAGCTACGTACCTCTCAGGATTTGCGAGCATATCGATGACTTCGCGTATTTCTACTTTAGCCTGCTCATTGCCAATTAGTTCATCCAATGTCTTTGGTGCTTTGGGGTTGATTTGCGGCTTTTCGAACATGAAGGGGAACATGCGCACCCAGATGCTCTTTGGTGCTTTGGAATCGGCTCTGGGGGGCAGTGGGAAGATGATCGAGATAATGATGTAGTACTGCATCAAGATAACGAGCGCACCAAATATGGCGGCGGCGAGCACCGACACGACGGAGTACTTGAGAAGCGCCGGGAAGGACGCAAACGGGTTCCAGAACTGGGCGGTGAACAGCAAAAGAAGTGTCCACAGAATGAGGAGCGTCCAGCGTGCCCAGCCTTTCATAAATTGTCCCTGTCCTCTCAGTTAGTTGTTTGCTGCGTAAGGAAACTCAACCACGGCATCGTCGGGATTCTTTCCTTGTTCGTCTACATCGGTCATGATCCGCACCCCGCGCGGTTTATCGACGATGTTCATCTCGGGGATGACACCTTCATTCTTTTTCAGTCAACAGAAACCTTTGGAAATCACGTCGGCGATTGCTGCTGGAAGCTTATATGGCGGCACCTGCGCCTCATTCAACCAGCAGCTCACGATCAATACAGCAATGGTGGCAATAACGTAGTTTTTCATGGCAAATGTGAAAGTGAATCGGCAACTGCTATTGGGAAGAGCGAGGGCTGAATGCCCAGACTGTTCAATATGGAGCTTACTACGAGTACGACAAAGAAAGCGATCACGAAGTTTTTCATTGGTATGTCACCGCGGAAGCCGCAAAAATGGGCTCATATGCAATATTCCCCATTACTAACAGCATTCTATACGTCTTTAAGCTGTACATCCAATCGCTTAATCCGGTTGATAGGCTAGGGTAAACCCCTGAGGTGGAATGGCAGCCACTCCGGTAACCTGAGGCTGTGCTTTCCTGGTGGAGTTTAGGGGAGCCATACGCAATTTAGTGCGCTTCTCGTTTAATCGGCAGACGCTTTGTCGGCTTCCAGATAAGGTTTGATCAGGGCGACGATTTCCTCTTTGGGAATCGGCCCCGCCTGCTGCGCCTCTTTCCTCCCGCCTTTGAAGACCATTAGCGCCGGAAGGGTGCTGTGCACTTCATAACGATGCGCCAGTCGTGGACTTCGTAAAACATCGATCTTGACGACTTTCACTGCTCCTTTGTACTCATTGGCGATTTCGGCAAGCACGGGGGCGGTGGCAACACAGGCGAGATTGGTGTCGGCGTAGAAATCGACGAGAACCGGCATTGCCGAATCAGCAACTTCACTCTCGAAATTCGACTCATCGACTTCCTTTATGTTCTCGTTGATTTTTGCTTGTTCTTGAGAGCTGGTCGAGGAAGAGCCGCCAGACTGCTGTTCTCTCATACTGTTGAGTATGCTGCCAAGTACGAGGGCGATCAAAAAGGCGATAAGGATTTCTTTCATGCGATCAACCTCTTACGGCATACTGTCGGCTTTAGAAATGGTTGTCCCATATCGGTCCATCAGCGACGACGACGAGATTTAGCTCTTGCGACCACCATCTTGCGACCTACCTAATATATTGGCACAGGCGGCACTTTTGTCGCACTAGGAAATTTCCCATGAGCACGCCGACATACGGCTCCGGCGGGCAACGTCCGTTTTCTGTAACGCCCATGCAGCTGGTTTACAGGGAAACAAAACGCCGATATCGAGCTCCGGCACGAAACGCCGTTGTTATTAACACCCATGCAGCTGGTTTAAAGGCAAATAAAAAGCCCATCGCCGGGCTCCAGCATGAAACGCCCGTGCAGGCCGGTGTACAAGGAAACAAAACGCCGATATCCAGCTTCGGCACCAAAGGCCGGTTTTATAAACACCCATGCGGACTGGTTTAAAGGCAAACAAAACGCCCATCGCCGGCTCCCACCAGAGTCGCCCGTCGTTTCTCGAATCGCCCGTGCCGGCTTGTTAAACCCAAACGCAAATGGCTGCCTGCCAGCGCACACAGCCATCTCCTTTATTTATGGACGGGTCCCAGCCGAGCGTTATTTGCCGCGGGCCGGGATGACAACGTCGTCGATTACATGAATGACGCCATTGCTGCAATTGATGTCCGGCTTGGTGACGATGGCGCCATCGACAACGGTGATGCCGTCTTTATTGACCAGCATCAAGAACTCGCCTTCAGCTGTGGGCAGCGCGCGGCGCTCAGCAAGATCGCTTGCCATGTACTTCTTCTTCGGCACGACATGGTACTTGAGAATGTTGGGCAGCGCTTTCTTGTCGTTCAAAAGCTCTTCGCGCTGGGCTCTGGGCATCTTGGCAAAGGCGGCGTCGCTGGGAGCGAAGACGGTGTAAGGCCCTTTGCCTTTGAGGGTGCGATCGAGACCGGTTTTTTTCAGCGCCGTGACCAGAGTCTTGAAATCACCGGCTGACTGAGCGGTAGAAACGATGTCCTTGGCGCGGCCGACACCCATCGCCTGCGTTTTCGTCTGAGCGGCTTCCGAGGACTGGACCGAACCAGCAAATGCCATTGTGGCGGCAAGCGCTACAACGGACATGCGAGTAAAAGGCGACAATTGCATCACAATCTCCTT
>DATNRC010000377.1:0-20345 GCA_036703705.1 Candidatus Obscuribacterales bacterium | reverse complement strand
ATTGGCGGTTGCCTTATGACTTCTCAGAGCCGTTTCTAATTCGTCAAAATAGAGGCCGTCCGGCAAAACTACTTCACGGACATGCGCGCCCTGGATCTGACGATTGATATCCTCTAGAGAGGATAGAGTCATATACGGATCGGCGATATCGAAATCTTCAATGCCCTTGCCGTCAGTGATTACCGGCCTCGGCGGCTTCGTGGAATAATCGAGGAGCCGGTACGGACTGTCTTTCGAATCGCTGTACACACGCTCATAGCGGAGAAATCCCGGCACACCGGTTTTTTTGTCGGCGTAAGTTCTGTCGTCGAGCCAGCGCCTGAATGTGTCTTGCCTTTGCCAGTAGATGTTGGCTGCGGTGTTTTGAAAGAGCTGATTGGCGTATGATCGATACCAACGGCCCTCAGGAAGCAAGGTGTACTTGTTCAAAATTATCTTTGTGCCATCGGATGTGGTGTACGATCCGCGTCTTGCCACGTCAGAAACGAGTTTGGATGCAGACACCGGATTGCGGGTGTAAATTATGAATTCGAGAGATGCGGGGCCGCACATAGGATGATCTCCTTGCACCACTCCATACGGATCGGCCACCAGACCCAGGATTTGGGTGGCTAACTTCCGTGGCTGTCTTTCCAAGGGAGCGCGAGGAATGCCAGCGATCATGAGGGCGGCATTTTGGTAAATGCGGGCTATATCCAGAGCGGAGATGTCGCTGCGATCCTCAACTGATTTGAGCAAATCATGTATTTCCGGTTCGTTTTGAGAAGTCAGTTTAATGAGGTGGGACCTGTGCTTTGACAGAAGTTTCTCGCCCGAGACCACAGCGAAATCCTGCTTTGGACGGTAGGCTCCTTTCTTTTTCTTGAACTCGGCGAATTCCTCTCGCCACCTTCGAAAGTAGGTTTTGCCTTCAAAAGTCGTGGTTTTGGGAATTTCTGCAAGCCATGAGTTTTTTGTTCTGGCAGCGGTTTTGTGGAACTCCAATCCATTTTCTGCAAGGCGTGCTGCCAGCTCTTGTTGCAGGCGAACCGATCTGTAAACGCTCCACGCCGCTGATTCGTGATTTGCTTTCAAAAGCCTGGCGGCAAGCTGGAAGCCTGGCTCAAAGCGGCGTGTTTTCGCGTCAGAGCGATGCTGCAATTCATGAAGCAAAAGGCTAAGTTTGCTTTTGGCGGGAAGATAAACCAGATCTCTTCCCGAGTCATAGCATGGACCATGCTTTGACGGCTGAACTCGAGCCCATGGATTTTCACCGAGCAGGCGATCAAGTGCGGCCCTATATGCGTGTACTTCTTCCTCACTGTGGCTTGTCTCGAGATACCGGCTGACAGAAACGCCTAAACCAAGAAATCGGTTTGCGCGATCGTTGGCGATGCGCGTCGCTTCCTGGGCGGCCGGCAATGCTGCGTTCATGACGGCACCAGTAACTGCGATTCTGGCAAGTTCATCGCCATCAGGTACTTTCGATGCCAGCCACCGGGGAGCATGGGCGACTGCCTCTTGCGCAAGCGACCCTCCGGCGCCAGCCGTAAGCCGGATGGCGAGCCTCAAACTGAGAGGCATCCTTTTTGAAAGCGCATTGCTGCTTTCGAAAATGGTGAATGCGGTGGCTGCCGATGCCGCGTTTAAATATCGAGTTTCATTCTCGCGCGGATCTTTCATGGCCTCGTAGCATGTGGCGCCAACGATCTGTCCGGCCCATTCACTCGCTATGACGCGAGCCGCTCTTCCCGTGACGTTGGCTCTGGCACCGAGAAAACACATGTATTTGCCGGCCAATCGGCCAGCTATGGCATATGGGATAAGGCTGCCGGCGGCGCCGCCTAAGTTTTGCAGCCAGTAATCGGCGCTGTACGGCTTGGCGGCCCCAATCTCGAGCGAGGGAAGCTTGTCGCTTCGCTTCCGCCCTGAGATTGCCGCGAACGTGCCTGTTACAGCATTGCATGGTTCTATGCAGGCTGCGTTCAAAAACGGGTTGATCAGGTTTTTCTCCCACCACTCAGCCTGGCTGGGAATGGGCGAATTGAATTCAACGGATTCCGCCGGTGCCATATGCCAATCTCCAACGCTTTGAGCGAGATTTTAGCCAGGGCGAATTTGCGAATTACCGTTGAATTGTGCAGTTTTCGAGGCTGACAATATTTGCGGCTTTGCTGTTTCCAAGTGCGACAAATCTGTTTGCAATCTTGTCTGATGCGCGAAAATTGGGCAAATTGAAATATGATGTGAGTACATTTCTTTCCGCTATGAAAGCAAGAGCGATCAAGTCTTCACTCCTGTCGTGCGCGGCGATTATCGCCACGTCGTTTTTTGCTCCTGAGCTTCAGGCGCAAGAGGCATCCCAAGAGCACAATGTCAATAGACCACTCCGCGATAAATGGGCTCTTGTCGTCGGTATAAGCGAATTTGCCGATCCGAAACTGAAGCTGAACTACGCCGCGAAGGACGCGCGGGATTTTGCCGAGTATTTGATCAAGGAGTGCGGTTTCGCCCGCGATCACGTGCGCTTGCTCATCGACAAGGATGCCACGGAACGCCGCATTTTATCGGAATTAGGAAACAGGTGGTTGCCGCGCGTCGCCAATCCTGATGACCTTGTGATTATCTACATTTCTACGCATGGCAGCGGCGCCGAGCTTGATTTGGGCGGACAGAATTACCTTATAGCGTATGACACAGACGTCAACGATTTGTACACCACAGGCATTCCCATGCAGCGACTGGCCCAGGATATCAAAGATCGAGTTCATTGCGATCGCGTCGTCGTTTTTCTTGATGCCTGTCACAGCGGCGCCACTAAGACTGGTGCAAAGGGACTTTTTCGCAGTGGCGTCGACGCGGGTGAATTTGCCGTCGGCTCGGGACAATTGGTGATTGCGTCGAGCAAAGACGATCAAGTGTCCTGGGAGGCGAAGAATCGCCCAAATAGCGTGTTTACGGCAACGCTTCTCGATGCTCTGCGCTCAAAAGGGTCGCGCACCACCCTTGGTGAAATGTTCGAATCCTTGAAGGATGGCGTGCAGGACACTGTTTTGCGTGAACGCGGAGTGCTGCAAACGCCTGTCATGAGCAGTCAATGGAAAGGGAACGATCTGGTGATTGCGGCCGAGCCGACAAGAAGGCGACCCGGCCTGGATGAAGGTTTGGATCAAAAGGAGGCGACCGTACAGCCTCTAAGTCTCGCTCCTCATGTTTCTGCGCCCGGCTCGACGCTGGCTCATGCGCCGCACCAACGGCAAGCCTCATCCGCAGAAGAGGGTGGTCAAACTTCAGGCGTGGCGAGCCGCCTCACGACTTCGCCCGTCCATCCTCCCGGCATAGCCATGAAAGTCACCCCGCCGGTAGACTCATCCGCGATTAAGACAACGAGCCTCATTATTCCTGGCAAATCACTGGGAAGGACACAATTGGGCATGTCTTCCGAGCAAGTGTTGAATTTGTTGGGTAAACCGACGGAGACAAGCAATAATGTTCTCACTTATCGGGCAGCAGACCGCAGATTGTTCGTAAGTATGCGCTTTGTCGACAACAGGATGACGGAAGTGGCATTCTCGTCTCCAGTGTTTACAACGGCGACAGGAATTCGCTTGTCCAATTTCCATACGATGAGCGCTCGATTCAAGGCACCGGTCGATTTCCAGAACTTTCGCGTTTACACATTGGGGACCGGGGGGCTGACGATTGCTGTTCCTCTTGATGATCCGGAAAATCCGGTCGGTATTGTTGGCGCGTTCGATGCCATTTTAGATGATTTGAGCTGGATTCCGCGATCAGCGGCGGTTGCGGCTAAAGCGCAGGAGAAACCTCAGACTGCGGTCTTGCAGCCGACATCCCCACGGCAGATTGAGCAAAATGCCGGCTCAGGGGACTCCAGAGCAAATGCAGCGCGCCTGGTTCCCGGTAATGCGCTCGGCAAAACACGTCTCAGTATGAGCAAAGCGGAAGTGTTGAGGCTTCTCGGAACTCCAAATGTGACAAGGGGAGGCGTGATTACCTACTGGACGACTGACAAGAGATATTTTCTTTCCCTGCGCTTTCAACAGAACCAACTCACGGATGTCGCCTTTACATCACCAGCCTTCAGTACATCAAGCGGTCTCAATGTGTCTAATTTCGCCTCCACAGCATTTCGCGATCAGTTTCTGCCGCCCGCAAGGGACAATTCCGGCAACGTCGTTCATTCGCTAAAAACTGGCGGTCTGTCGTTTGTCGTTACTCCTGACGGGGTTCCGACAGGCTGGTTATACGGCGGGAAACTGCCCGCAGCTCGATTTTTCTTTCAGCTTCCTAAATCCCAGTAACGATCGCGTTTTGGGCTTGAGATGTATGCTCAAACCTCAAGGACGGCAGCACCCTTGAGTCTTCCTTCCCTCAAGTCTTTCAACGCTGAGTTCGCCTCTTTGAGAGGGTAAAGTTGAACTGAAGTTTTGATTTGGAATTGGCCTGCCAGGCGGAGAAAGTCCCGGGCATCGGCTCGCGTCAGGTTGGCGACTGATTTTATCGATCGCTCTTGCCAGAGAAGAGCGTAAGGAAAAGCAGGAATGTCGCTCATGTGTATGCCGCCCAGGACAAGCACGCCCCCGCGGTTCAGATTTTTTAGTGCTTGCGGCACGAGGGAGCCGACAGGGGCAAAAATGATTGCCGCGTCCAACTTCTCGGGCCCGTCCTCATCCGATGCACCAGCCCAAGTGGCACCGAGCTCCATCGCGAAGGCTTGTGATTCTCTGTCGCCCGGGCGGGTGAAAGCATAGACGCGCCTTTGCTGATGAACGGCCACTTGCGCCACTATGTGCGCTGCGGCGCCAAATCCATAAATGCCGATCGAGTTTGCATCACCCGCCATTTTCAATGAGCGATAGCCGATCAGTCCTGCGCACAGCAGCGGCGCGGCGTGAGCGGCATCATAATTGTCGGGGAGGTGGAATGTGAATCGGTGATCTGCAACGATGAATTCGGCATAGCCACCATTTGCGGTATAGCCAGTGAAGCGCGCCTTCTCGCAGAGATTCTCACGTCCACTTGTGCACCACTGGCAGTGCCCGCAGGTATAGGCCAGCCAGGGGACGCCTACGCGGTCTCCGGCCAGAAAGTTACGCACTTCGCTTCCCGCTCTCACCACTGTGCCGACCACTTCGTGCCCGGGTATCAGTGGCAGCCTTGGTTTGTTTAACTCGCCGTCGATTACATGCAGATCCGTGCGGCACACGGCGCAATGCGACACGGCGATGAGCAGCTGATCTTCGCCTGGCTCCGGTGTCTCAAGTTGAAGATATTGCAGAGGTCGGCCGGATTGGCGAAGAACCATTGCCTGCATATGTGGCGTCAGCTTTCTTTTTCCGGGAAATTGTCCAGCTTGAGATTGACGGACGTCAGCGCGCCGTTGCGGAGAATGAGAAGATCAAGGGTCTCGCCCACTTTATGCTGGCGAACGATCGTCTGCACCTCTTTGGCTGTTGCCACTGGCTTGCCATCGATTTTTTGAATTACGTCTCCGGCAACTATGTCCGCTCTGGCAGCCGGCCCTGCGGGCTCGACTTTGGCGATCAGGACGCCTTTCGTATTGGCTGGCAGACCCAGCGAACGGGCAATTTTCTCATTGAGGTCTTGCATGTAAATGCCTACATACGGGCGCTGGATGCTGCCGTGGGCAATCAGCTGCTCCGCTGCGCCCTTGGCAATATCGATCGGGATGGCAAAGCCTATATTTTGCGCATCGCCTCTAATGGCAGTATTAATGCCGATCACCTCGCCTTTGATGTTGAGCAAGGGGCCTCCAGAGTTGCCCGGATTAATGGCTGCATCCGTTTGAATGAATTCCACATTTCCCACTTCACTCAGCGAGCGACCAAGAGCGCTGATGATTCCCAGGGTGACAGTGTGATCAAAACCCAGCGGCGAGCCGATGGCAATTGCCCATTCGCCGGGACGCAAGCTTTTGCTTGTGCCGATGCGGGCAACCGGGAGATTTCTCGCATTTATCTTTACGAGCGCGAGATCGCTGAAGCGATCTCGTCCGACGACTTTGCCATTGAACTCGCGCCTGTCGTTGAGGGTTACTTTGATTTCGTCGGCCTGACCGACAACGTGGAAGTTCGTCAATATATAGCCGTCTTCCCTGATGATTACACCAGAGCCGGCTCCGCGCTGGATATAGCGGCGTTCTCCCTGTCCTTCGCCGAAGGGATCAAAACCGGGCCCGAAAAAGAATTGGAAAGGACTGCCAAACGGTGTTTCTCTCACCGTCACGCTTTTGCGAATATCAATATTGACGACGCTTTCGCTTGCTTGAGCGGCTATGTCAGCAATTGCGTTTTCCGCCAGAAAAGAGCGTCCGGGCGGCACAGGGCTTGGCGCTGTGGGCGCCTGGCCAATTTTGCCGGTACTGGGCCAGTATTGATGCCCGGCCCAGAAAGCCACGCTTATGAGAAGTCCTATGAGAATGCCGCCAAGCCAGGCCGGCAAGCTTGATTCCCTCCTTGGTCTGGTGTCCGCTGGTGACGCTTTTGTGTCCAACATTTCTTGATCCCTCTCCGACAATTTGTTTCCTCCAAAACCACCCGCAAAGATTGTGGGATAGCAATCTGATCTCCAGTTTAAGTTTTTGTGCTGGCCATGGTTTGAAAGTACACGATTCGTTAATTTCCCGTCCGGTGTTTGAATCTTGCGCTGTCTTTGGTCGCTGCGACCGCGGGGCGGACCGGCTGATGCTGTCTTAGCTACTAGCGGGCAGGGACCCGCATCGCCATCAAAAGCTCCTCGCCTCGATTGCCAATAGCGAAAGTGAATGATTTGGGCTCCCCGCTCTCGTCAGCTTGAAAATCTACCTTTATCCTGCCGATTACAGGCAGATTGTATTTATAGGGGCGCCCGCCCATGGAGGCGAACTTATCCTCATTCCCCTTTGGCGGCAGCCAATTGATTTCCGAGACTTTGGTCTCTGTTTTCGCGGCATTAGTGAGATATTCTTTCACTGCCCGTATGTCATCTTCTTCGGCGCCGTCAAAGCATTGAAGCGCTATCAATCTGTCCGCGTCCTTGTTACGAAACACATCTTTGTAAGCAGCGACGAGTTCCTCTTTCGATTTGATTGGGTCGGCGCATGCGCCTGAGACAAAAAACACGGTCGAGAGCAAACACAAAGCTATCGTTTGAAGCCTACTGTTTCGCAATCCAATCATCGCCAGCCCCCGGGAAATTTAAGAAATCATATAGCTGCCGGCTCTTAAACACGCCTTAACCACGACAGACGAAAATACCAGACTACAGTTCCGTTAAGTCGGCCCTTAAATGAGCGCCTGCCGGTGTGAGTTTTTGGGTCTGACAAAGAGCCCGGCACGGCTGATTTTAATCGAATGACCTGACCAGGAACCAGCAGTGCCCCTTAAGCCTTTGCTATCAAAACCAGGAGGTTCCCATGCCAGGTACGGCTACTGGCTTACTTTTGATTGACTATATAGTGCGTCCGTTTCTCAAAATAGGCATGAAATTCCCCATTGTTCTACTCATCGCGCTGACATTGGTTTACGGTTATATCGCCTATTTCGCCATGCGGTCAGCTTACGACCAGGTATGTTGAAGAGCCTCAAAGACGGCTCTTTTTTGTGTTGACAATTGGATTTGCCTGGGCACGCCGCCAGGCGACAAGCTTGCTCGGGGATCGCGGGACAGATTCAGCCAACCTTGTTATAACCATATCGGGGTTGGCTGGATATCCTTATGATTGCTCATGCATTTACTGGTAGGTCGGCAAAGAAGACAGCGGAAAAACAACCGGAGCGCCAATGAGGGCGGCCAGGAAGGCGGCGAAGCGCCCGGCGACGGGGGCGGCCAGGAAGGTGGCGAAGCGCCCGGCGACGGGGGCGGGTGTTCTCGTTTTTATCGGTGTGCTGGCATGTTCTTTATCTGGTCTTATCGGACTTGCCGCTGCGACTGCCCAGGAAGATTCTGCCAGTGGTTCAAGCTTGCGTATTGACAGAGCAAAAGGCGAGGCGAAATATGAAGCACCGAATTCAGGCAGTGGAAAAACTGTACAAGAAAGTCCGAACACTGAAAACACTGGCGGCATGAGTTCGCTTGCTGGGGAAGACATGCTCGGTCTGGAGGAAGCCAGGCAATACATGATTTCGATCATCAATCGAGATCGCGCATCGCTGGGTTTGAAAGCTGTAGCACGTGACGAAGTGGCAACCCGAGCCGGGCAGGACCACAGCGACGAGATGGCGAGACTGGGTTATCTCAGCCACTGGGATACGGGAGGGCGCAAGCCTGATCAGCGTTATACGGAATGCGGTGGCAAGGGATTCGTGATGGAAAACTGTCACATTGAAGAATCAGGATATCCTGACAGTCAAAACGAGAACGGCCGGAAAATGGCGAAACTCGAGGATGTTCCACGCTTTGACAGGAAAACATTGGACGATATCGAGGACTCGTTCTTTGGAGAGAAACCTCCGCATGACGGCCATCGCAAGAATATCATCGACCCGTTCCATACGCATGTCGGCATCGGGCTTAGTATCGCGGATGATGGCAATACTCGAAGACTGACTTGCACGCAGGAATTCGTCAATAATTACGCCGAGCTGGCTGACATTCCGTCGGCAATCAAAGTCGGAGAATCTTTCAGGGTGGCTGGCAAGCTTCCGGATGGTTTGCGTGTGCACGGCATTGACATATACTGGGATGAGCTGCCAAAGAAAATGTCGATTAGGGAGCTTGCGCGTACCGCTTCCTACGGCCCGCCGACGCTGCGCCTGAAGAGCTATTTTCCTGTGGGCGCATATCAGCCGTTGATAAAAACCGCTTTCAGCGGCGCTAGGCAGGAATTCAGCTTGGAAATTGCTACCGATTCCTCCTGGAAGCCAGGACTTTACTACGTGTATATTTGGGCAAAGAATGGCGGTGGCACAGGCAAAGAGTCATTTCTTATTTCCTCACGCACCATAACCATAAACTGAAGTCTGGAGCTTGAAGTTCGAAAAATCCGTAACAAATGGACGAACAGCCGAGAATTTACATGAAAATGCAGGTATCTGCCTTTGACAGCGGACGGGACGTGCCTTCAGCCTATTGAATCCCCACTGAGCTCCAGTCTTCCATATACAGTCCATCGAAAGCTTTCTTGAAGTTGCTTACAGATAGACGCATGATACTGCCTGCGGTGTCCGAACCCTTGCTCGGCGGATCGTGAGAAACGGCATTGAAGAGTACCACGGTTCCGGTGTTTTGCTCGTATCCGACAATTCCATGCAGGCGACTTCCCGAAATGTCATGGCGACCGACTTTGCACAATGCGCCTGTCCATCGGGCACAAACCATGTTGCGTCGCTGCCTGATGGCGTTCCTAATCGTTAAGGCAAGGCTTCTCTCATCCACCAAATCCAACAACAACCAGTGGCCGCTTTCACCTGTAAGCAGGTCCAACAGAGCACATTTTGCATCAGCGGCTTCGACATTACTTCTCGGCAATGGTTGATGAGCTCCGATGTTCTGTGAAGCATACTTTTCGAAAGCCGCCATTATCACCGCCGGCCAAATGCCAAATGAAGAGTCGGAGAGAAAATTGGCAATTTCTTCTTGGTTCGGTCGGACTACAACCAGAGGTTGACTGCAAGCTCCCGGGAAGGTGACACTATACGTGCCGTCGCTATTGTCGCGCACCATCCTTTGCACCATATGGGGACAGAGAGCCGTAAGCGACGCTAGAGCTGCTGAAA
Source organism: Candidatus Obscuribacterales bacterium (assembly GCA_036703705.1). Lineage (GTDB taxonomy): Bacteria > Cyanobacteriota > Vampirovibrionia > Obscuribacterales > Obscuribacteraceae > DATNRC01. Next base: position 10,629 of record DATNRC010000377.1, on the reverse strand, counting down.
AATCTGCTTCGGTGCAGGAGAATTGTCTTAATGCTTCAATTTGTATGCTTGACAAAGGACTCTCAGGATGAGCAAAGAGCTTCTTGGAAGCATTTTCTTTGTCCAGCCATTCGATTGTCTTGGGCCAGCCCCCTACCCTTAATTTATTGGCGACGGTTTCCCGATATGCTTCGCCAAATAGCCTAGTCACGTCCTCTAATGTGAGATTTCCATTTTGCTCTGCTCCTTTTGTGTTGATATTCCTGTTGTTCCGTGTGAGAGCCAACTGAAGAAACTCAACGATGCTTCGCAGCGCCCCGTTAAGTTGCGACCTTTCGTTGTATGCACTACCTATGGTGCCCACTGTAAGGGCGCCCTTTCGATCTTTGTCTAGCTGTCTGAACAATTGCTCGACTAAATTGAGAAGGTGTTCGGGAGGTTTCTTCAATTGGTTTTGTTGATTCGAGCAGAGGAGATCGAAAGCAAGAATATCCTCAATCGTGATACCGTAGCCTTCTCGGGTCGCGGCGTGGCGCCGAGTTCTCAAAATTTCCTCAAAATGCTCATTGAGGTGCACGACTAGCTCGGAGGCTTGTCGTTGTTTCCAATCAACGCCAGCCGCATTTGCGATTTCTTCCTGGCTCAATGTGCTGTCTTGGTTTTTGTCGATTAACTTGAAAATGGCGAACAAGGTGCGATTGAGGTCGAATTCGTCCGGGAAGGGACGCCACAAGTGAAAAGCTCCGTCGGTCGTACAAGTCTGGACACAGTTGAAACCGCTCACCACCTGCCAAGTCCCATTCGGCAGCACGACAAGGGACAGATCGGACGATTCGCCTTTGCCGGAAGTCCAGCGGGCAAAACCGTTCTCATCGGGCCATGTCTGTCTGGTCCATATCATGCCATCGCGATCCTTCAGCTGAATGGCATTTTCATTCTCGTCATACAAAAACTCGACCTCGGTCCGATCCTTATATCTGATCTTGTGGGGATAGATACCGAAGCGCCCAAAAAACAGGGCGGCCCCATGCGCGTCTCTCACCTCAATTTCATTTTCCGCTGTGCTTCTGAGGTTGGCGCTGATTTCTCCCGCAACCACTCGTGAAGACGAATGAGAATTGGATTCGCAGGTGAAATTGGTCTCAAGCAACGACTGTGATTTGTCCTTGTTGCTGTCGTTGTCATTGTCACGGTAGGTTTTGGACCGAGGGCAATTGTTGCCCGCTATTTGTGGCGAAAGGACATCGCTCACGAGCTCACTTTTAGCAGGGAAGGACGAAGCCTCAGCAATCCGCAGAAAGTGAGATTCGGCAGGCGTCGGTGAGGACGCTTTTAGATCTGCCTCTTTGTGAGCGGATGGTGAAGATGGAGAGATGCTCGCGGCTGGTGACTTAAGGTCGCAAATTTGCGGAGAGATGAACGAGCTGAACGAAGCCGCAGATTTGTCGGTCAGAAAAGAGATGTCTGGAATGGAGCCTCCAGAGATTGGCGGCAAACCAAAGTTGTAGCTCACCCCCGACGACGGTTCGTCTGCAAACGTGTAGATCAAAGAGAGGTCGCCAGTCACGTTGCCAAGGGAGGTGTCCGGCTTTTTATACTCGTCCGATTGATAAGTCATGATTGGCTCCACGCGAAAAAGGAAACGGTGAGCGACGCGCTCGCCTGTGAGAACTGTTTGCCAGATGGATATTTGGAATGGCGCTTTACAACCATATCATCGCTGAGGATAGAATTAGCGAATCTTAATTCGCTTGTAAGGTTTTGCATTCCGCCTCAAATCGTGACCCGGAGCGCCCCGGACGACGCTTAAGCGATATCTCTTGAGCGTCAAAATGTCGATAAGGCGAATGGGCCAGGATTGCGGCGTACAATTTAAAGGTTTGTTGTCGTCAGGGACTCTTGCAGATGCCCACATGGCTACTTGCCTGCTTTTTGATCGGCGGATTTTGTCTGATGGCTGTTGGCGGACTGCTGTATGTTCGCAAAAGAGTCCCGTATCATTCTCTTGTTGCTTACCATGAGGTCGCAGGATACCTGCTTTCAGTGATTGGAACGCTCTATGCGGTGCTCCTCGGTTTTGTCGTCGTAGATGCGATGACACAGGTGCAGGAAGCTCGCTTAACCGTCGAGAAAGAGGCCGATGCCATTGCCAATGTTTTTCTTGCGGCCGATGGTTTTCCGCAAGCGGAAAGGGACCGCATACAGGAGCTCAGTCAGCGCTACGTCAAACTTGTCATCGAAGACGAGTGGCAGGCTATGGCAAGGAGCGCATATAGCCGCGCTGCTTTTGATGTTAGTTGGCTTCTCTGGAAAGAGGGTGTTCACTTCCGGCCAAAAACTGAAGCCGAGCAGAGCCTCCATCAGTGCATGCTCGAGGAGCTTTCGAATTTGAGTGATGCACGTAGAGCGCGTTTACTCAAGAGCCGCCATGGCGTGGCGCCAATCCTATGGTTGGCTCTCATCACGGGTGGAATTTTCACCCTCGTCTTTACGTACTTTTTTGGCGTGCAGAACATCCGTGTTCAAATTGTTATGACCGTTTTGGTGGCCTTTACGCTGGCATTGAATGTAATGCTCGTGGTTCTTTTTGGGCGGCCGTTTGCGGGTGATCTTGCGGTTCAACCCGAGGCTTTTAGATTAGATCAGGAAATTTTCAATGCCTATCTAAAAGATTGTCGTTAGTCGCGCGCTGTCATTGGCGAGCAAACGCAGTGTCGGCAACCTTGGCTGCCGGTAAGGTCACGCTAATCGTCGTGCCGCTGTCGGGCTCACTTGTGCATGAAATTTCTCCGTTGTGTGCTTCCACTATTCGTTTGCATAGATACAAACCGAGGCCAGTGTTCGCCACATATTTCTTGCCGGGCTGCCCGCGCCAGAATTTGTCGAAGAGTTGGGAGATTTCTTGTGGAGACACGTATGATCCCGAATTCCATACCCTGACTGCTACTTTATCCTGTCCGTTGGATGCGTGCAGGGTCACTTCGCCGCCATGCGGCGTGAATTTGATCGCATTGTCGATTAGCTGGTGCAAAAGCGAAGTCAACGCTTTGGCGTCAGCGTGGATGGGAGGCAGATCTTTCTCCACTTCGGCTTTGATCGTGATGCCGGCGGCGTCCTGCCGCGAACGAGCCTCACCGACTGCCTGCGTTACCAAGCCTTCGATCGAGAGGTCGGAGAATGTCAGTTCTTTCGTGCCGGATTCATACCGGTAAATCTCAAGCAGATTGTTCGTCAAGCGAAGAAGAAATTGATTCTTGGCGTGTATTTGCTGAATGAGAGTAGCAATTTCTTCCGGCACTTCGCCGAGCTGTCCGCTCATTACCATCTCAAAGACCCGGCTCGCCCCAAGCAGGGGCACTTGCAAATCATGCGCCAGGGTGGACATGAAGTCCTTTATCTGCTCTGCTTTCTGCTGCTTGAAAGCAAGTTCTTCGGCTCTTTTCCTTTCAGCAACACCATGCAGAATGCTTTTAATCCTGCTGGAAAGCTCCTTTGGATGAAATGGTTTGAACAGATACTCGTCCGCACCAGATTCCCAACCTCGCAATAAGGCATCGCGATTTGTGAGTGCAGTAAGCAACACCACTGGCGTGTTTGAGAGGGCCGGATCGGATTTCACCTTTCTGCAAACTGTCAATCCATCTATGTTGGGCATCATCACGTCCATCAAAACCAGATCGGGCTTCCAATGACGCACGCATTCAAGAGCCTCTGCGCCATCTCGTGCCAATTTCACCTGGCAGAAATCTTGCAGCACCGAGGCAACATATGTCGCGAGTTCCGCATTGTCTTCTGCTACGAGAACCTTGGGCAAACCAGGCTCAATTGCACCGCTATTTTCATTGCTTGCCGGCAGCGGTACGGCATGTTGAGGCACAGTAACGCCTCTTTCACCAATCGGTGCGACGGGAGCCGACGAAGACAAGGGCGCGAAGATCTCCACAGTGAAGGTGCTGCCTGAGCCCGGAGTGCTTTTTGCAGATACCGTACCGCCAAGAAGGTTAGTGAATTCCATGACCAATGCCAGTCCCAGCCCCGTCCCTTCAAATCTGCGCGTGGAAGGAGCTTCCGCTTGGCGAAATTTCTGGAAAATCAAATTGAGGTCGGATTCGGGAATTCCGATGCCCGTATCGGCGACAGAAAGGATGATTTTGTCTTGGTCGGAATTCAGCGAGACTTTTATTTCGCCGCCATCAGGTGTGAATTTAACGGCGTTGGACATCAAATTGAAGAGGATGCGCTCGTAGAGGTATCTGTCAATCTCTACAACCTGTTGTATGTCAGGAAGGTCTGCAACTAAAGAAAGTCGTTTCTGCGTGATCGCAGGTTCAAAATCAGACAGGACTGACCTGGTTAGTGTGCTGACGTCCGTTGGCTCTCGCTTTACTTCCAGGCGTCCAGCTTCCGCTCTCGAGAAATCCAATAGTCCCGTAATCAGCTGGAGAAGGCGCACAGTATTGTTGTGCATAGTTTTCAAATGCGTTTCTTGCTGGGCAGAAATGGGACCAGACTCGCCAGCCAGGAGCGACTCCAGCGGTGAGAGGATGAGTGTTAAGGGAGTTCGCAATTCGTGCGAGACGGTAGCCACGAATTCGCTTTTGATTCTTTCCGAGGCTCGAAGCTTCTCATTGAGCTCTCCGAGCTCATCGGCTCGCTGCGCCAGATCTTCCTCAATGCGCTTCTGATAAATCATGCCCGAGTACATTCGATGTACGAGCAGGAAGAAGCCCGCAAACACAAACAATCCTAATAATGCAAAAAAAAGAGCTGCGCTTGAAAACGTGGCGTTAGTTTGCGTCAACTGCTGACTCAAGTGCGCATTTTGGTCGGATTCCAGCCTGTCGAATAAGGCATTCATCAAATGACGTTCTAACGAGGCGTCATAGCGCGCCATATCCTTGATCCCTGCTTCGAAACCGCGTTGTCGGGTTTGCATGACGCCCTGAAGACGATTGGTCAATCTTGCAGTCAGTCCAGAAAGCTGGGTAACCTGGCCTACTTGTTCGCTGGCGGGCAAGTTAGCCCCTGCCGTCTGTAAGTGTCTGGGAACTTCAATGGCGATATCGTCAAAAGCGCGCTGGTAATCATTGGAGGGGGAAATGAGATACGCCCGAGTCAGAGATTCTGCTTTGTCCATCAAGTGATGGGCGTTACTCAATTCCAAAAGCACCTTGTGCCGCTGAGTGACTGCCATTTCAGTGTCGATTGATTTCGAAGCAATGGCATAAGAAGCAACGAAAATGCCTATTGCGAATCCAAGGAGAAGCCCGAATCCAGCTGTTAGTTGCGTTTCAATCGGTACTTTGCTCGGACGTCGCCCTTCGAGGCGTTTCTTTGGGCTTTGTGTGTCCTCTGGCATTAGAAGTTAGTACTCGAACGCTACCGCGAAAGACATGATTACCAAACCTATTCTAAGGTAAATCATATATATGAACTTTATCTTAGAATGCGATGCGACGCTAGTTCTTCTAATTCGCACTGGCAGATCTTCGTTTGGACGCTAAAGCGATATCTCTTAAGCGTCCAAATCCCTAGGCATGTCAGCGAAGCCGTCAAAAGCTGGTACTGGGAGCCCTCAGCCTGACTAAGCGGTCAAAACAGAGGAACGTCTTGCCTGATAAACAGGTGCAAGACGTTCTTCTCAATATCTACTTTGGTAGTCTCAGTCCTTCAATTCGCCGAGGCTGAATTGTTCTTTGGAGAAGGGCTTGTCCGTATGAATGGCAGCATTTTCCATCCCATAATAGCCGCCTTCGACTGTGCCGGTGACCACGCCGATTGGCAAACCTAGCAAGCTCGCGAAGCCGACTTTAATAGGATTGGCGTCTTTGCCTGAGATATCTTTAGTGGCTTGGACCGTGTTCTTGGAGGTCATTCTGACTACGGCAATCGGGGTTCCCACGAGAGCCCCGGCAGAAAAAGAGACCAATTTGACTGGGACCATAAAGACTGCCTTGGCTGTTTCTCCTATATCTTTGGCTGAGGCCGGCAGGTAAACCGATGTGGTAACGGCTAGGCTGCACAGGGCGGCTGCTAGTATCTTGTTCATGCTGGAATTAGTACCTCTTGCATCCGGGGCGAAATTATCTGGGCTCATGAGCCATTCAGATTATCCATTACTGACATCCTGTGCTCTTTCATGGATTGTTTGGTTCCCCGGAAGCCGCCGAATTTACTGAATTTACAATATCGGCATATCCTTTCCACGAATCTCTGAGGTCGTAGAGTCCCTGGCTATAACCTTGACCTGACGCCTTGGCCGCATCTGATGCCTGCTTGAGCACTGGCACCCTCTCCATCATTTCTCTTGCTTCATCCGAGCCCTGGTCGGCTGCTCGTCTGAGCAATATGGCTGCATGGTTGATATCCTTCTTAACGCCATGCCCACGTAGGTACATAGTTCCAAGATGCAGCTGAGCTTCCGATACGCCGTGCTCGGCTGCTTTGGCCAGCCAGTGTTCGGCACGAGCCAGGTCCTTTTCAATTGACTTGCCCTCCAGATAGAGATGACCCAAATGGTTTTCGGCCTCGGCAACGCCCTGGGATGCGGCTTTTTCCATCCAGAAAATGGCTCTTTCCATGTCTTTCTCTACACCAAGACCGTTTTCGTACAATAGCCCGAGGATGGTCTGCGCTTTGGCGTGACCATTTTCGGCCAGCTTGCGCGCCTTTTTTGCCGCAGATTTGTACTGCCCATGTTTGAGCGCGTGGTGGATCTTGTCCACGTCGGGGTCCTCAACCGCTGATGAGGCGGATGCCGTGGCCTGTGATAGCGTCAGACCGAGAGCGAAAACAAGCAACTTGCTGAGGAGTGCTTTATTTGTCGACTGGCCCATCATGACCGCCAATTAGCGCAGAACGTACCTTTTTCGATTGGGCTGTATTGCTTGTACCAGGCTCTGAGCCAAACCAGCTCGCATTACGTCTTGGAACGGCTGAGTCTGCACTATATCATGCGCCGCATGTTCTTTCCTCAGATTATCGTCGAGTTCTGACAAAAGCTCGTAGCCTTTGGGATCGTTCCCAATTTGCAAGAAGGCAATGACAATTTCATCCGGGCTCTGCATCTTCTGCGTCGTTTCGGCTATCAGCTCTTTCAATCGATGTGGGCTGTCGGGAGCCCCATCGGTGATGACGGCAATAAGCAATGGTTTTGCCCCCTCTGAATTCTTCCTTCGAAAGTAAGCTTCGATTTGCCTTTTCAAAGCTCCGACTGTGTTGGTACCACCGTTGGGGCGATTCTCGTTGAAAATGGCTGGAATTGCATTTGCAGTGACATTGTTGTATGTCACGTCGCGCCCGTCAAAAAGAACTATCGTAAAACCGCCAGGTATCGCGCGCGAGGTTTGCCGGGCAAGATCCATCGCTTGGCGCCGGCACCATTCCCACCGGCTCACCATCCCGGTACCATTTATAGTGCTGCTTCCCTGACCGAGGAAAAGCGGTAGCCAACGTGCCACAGCTCGATTGTCCCCCGGACAATCCTTTTCCGACATCGATCCGGATTTGTCGATTACTATCACTACGTCTCTTCTTGCAATCTGGGCCATGTCTTTTGGGGAAAGCAATCGCGTAACAACGGGCGGAACTGGGTTTGCATGTGATATCTCTCCTCGAACTTCCTCACTGTATGGAGCAGGAGAAGCTGCAAAGGCTTCAAACAACTGTCGCCCCAGAGAAGTCTCTCCGGATGACGGCTCTTCAGCCGTTCGCTGTCTTATTCGAGAACTCATGACGCTTCGGGGCACATAACCATCAACAGTATCATCGCCAAATTGGCGTCTTATTCTGAAGCTCTCCTGAGCCTGCGCGATTGTTGAGAGCAATAAAAGACCCCATGCCAAAGAGAGTGCTAGTAATCGTTTCATGAAAACATCCCAAGCATAGCCTGCTTCAGGAAGACGACGTCCTAATCTGAAATGTTCCACTTTCCGGGGGCGGCTTTGCTCGCTAATCGTTGCTCATCGGACGGTGGTTCTTGCCTGAGTTGCTGCCCTCAATGGGCGCAAATTTCTCTTATGTTCGAAAGAAGAGGGATTAAACAATTCGAATCGCTGCTCTCTGTCAGAGTTACCAAAATCCCCCTGCCAAAGTCGCTGAATATGGTGTACCCGCAAGGCGTTTTGCTGATTAGCTGTTGTATTTTGTCCTGACGCAAATCCCATAAGATGTTTTGGGAATTCATGTAAGTAACGAGCGCGCCAGTGCCTAAGCTTTCTGTGTCAAGATCCTGGGGAAGAGTACTGGCAATGAGCATCCCATCGTAGCCCACTACGAGTGAGCCGATTACACCATTGCACATTTCGATGGGCTCAAGCGCTTCCTGCAGTTGTTTTGCAATTTCCAGACTGATCACACGAAATTTGCTCTCAGAGAATCCACTGGAAATCAACTGGGATACAGATTGGCTTGTCTGGGAATCGAGCAGGAACTTGCCCACAGAGCTAATTTTGCCCTGATGCTCTGAGGGGGAGGTTGGCTGTTCTTGGCGAATGCGTGCCAGGCTCGGAAAACATGCTCGCGAGACACGCGCTTCTTGCCGAAGCTCGGGGTCCGCACTCTTTCTTGCCACCGGTTGGATCGTCGGCGGGAAATTGCCTTCGTATTGTCCTGCTTCACTTGCCGGGTGCAACTGATTTGAGTGAGCTCTTTCTGATTGCGGAGCGGTCGATGTTTTGACAGGCGGAGCATTTTGGTACTGGCTGCTCTGCCTGCCATCGCAGAACAAGGAATTGATCCTGTCGAGAATTGAGTCGATCGGAAGGACACTGCTTGACGGACCTGATGCCGAAGCAACATCGGTAGATTCCGATGACGTTTGTTTGTCAGGCGATGAAGGCGAAGGAAGTGGCGGCCAGAAAAACGGTTCGTCGCAGCACTTTGACTCTGCTGTTCTCGAAGCTTGTTGCGATGGTTCTGCGTTAGTGGTCAGAATGTGGTGAATTCCACGGTGTTGTTCAGGTGCAAACAAATGAGGAATCATTTGCTGCGACGTCTCGACTGGCTGCGCGTCATTAGATGGACGGCTCTTAGAATAGTTGTCTGACGGCGCCGCATCGGTGTGCGGGGAGGGTGGACTGACAGTCAAATAGGCGCTATGGCTCAGTTTCACCGAACGAACATCTGTTGGGTGACCTTCTTGAATTTGGGCGGCCAGTGACTGTTGTACGGGTACATCTTGGGGATAATCCCTGGGAACGGAACAATTCACCGCCGTTTCTTTGATTGCCCTTGCCTTTTCGGCACCGGTGCTCGAATGCGCCGGCAAGCCATCCTCCACGCCCAGGGGGGAGGCAATCGGTGCCAATTCATTTTGCGACTCATGGGATTCACGAATTTTTCTGCGTATAGCCTCAGCTAATGTCAGTGTTTCGGGCTGAGATGTCTCAGCGGTCGGCTGCATTCCCAGCCTTTGCCCGAGTGAGCCGTTCGCGAGCTTATGAACGCCGCTCATTGATTGGTTTTCGGCTGAGAGTTGATTGAGGCGACTCGCAGTGCTGCTTTGATTGCTTGCATTCGTCGCTTCGGCTGGATACTTGAGGGCATGTCCGCTTATGCTCGCGGGCACCGTATCCGGTGTGCCGTTGCGAACTTGGGTGATGCGCCCGGTCGAGTAAACCTGCCTGTGCAAAAAAGGCTTCGCAAGCAAGCAGGCCAGTTCTCGCCATAGTGACTGACGCGCCGGAGGCAGATGGTTGAGAATCTCTCGGGCCAATCGGTCAGGATTGCTGGGTGATACTGCCTCGGGCAACTCTAAATCGCTGAAGGCATCGATCACCGTCTTCAGATGACGATGAAAGCGAGCGGCTGAGTCGTCTGTGGAAATGCACAATTCCAAGGTCCGCTTTTCTCTGTCGGTAAGCGGCACATCGAATTGTTTCTGTATGAGCAATCGATTTTGTTTGTCATTCATAAACTGCTCCCTTTCGCGCAGCCGGATGCGCATGGGTGTGCATATCCGGCTGCGCGCCAGGGTACCCCCGCGCCACACCATATTGCTAACGCCGTCCAGAAAACTAAGAGACGATCACCTCGATCAATTCTTTATGGCAAGACGAAACAAGCCGTCTTTCGTTAACTGATTCCCCCGCTGACAGAGCTAAGTTGGTGTAGCTTACGCTAGTCTTGAGCGCCGGTAGCTTCTACCTGATACTCATGTCGCCGGGCCGCGACAGACCTGTAACTGCATCTTTGCATGCAGCGCTAAGAATTGTCAAGAAGCGGTTGCCGGCTGGAGAGCATTGCTGGCGCGGCAATTCGGCGTTTAACTGCAAGCAAGCTTAAGTAAAATTCAAGGCGGCGGCCCGTATCTTCTCACACTCGCGAAATTCCTCCCGTGGCGAAACGAGCCTCGGTACGCGGTTTAAGTGTCAGTCTCGGAAAAGAAATGCTTGAACTTGGATGGATCTAAAAGTGCGATGTTTGAAGCTCTTTGCTTTATGTACGATGTGTCCATGTGTTGGAGTCTATACGCTGCTTGGGTCCTAATGGGGACGTTTAAGAGATATCGCTGGAAATTCCGCTCGAAATCGGCCACCGATTCCACTAATGTCCGGCCACCCAATCCGCTAATTCCCGGCCATATGCCAAGGGGTTGAGGACATGTCTGCGATTGTGAGGTTTAGACATGCACCATATGTAGTGGCATAA